>JBASTN010000094.1:0-14200 GCA_049274915.1 Solirubrobacterales bacterium | reverse complement strand
AGGAAATATCCGGCGTAGATCATCGCGAAGGCGAAAAACACACTGTGCGGGCTGCCTAAGCCGCCGCTGGAGGCAACCAGATAGGCGATGACCGGCCAGCCCGCCAGTACGATCAACTGCTCGGTAATGAACGCGCGGCGCCCCGTGAGACGGGGGAACAGGGCCCCGGCGACGATGGCCACGGCGAGCGCGACGGCGCTGATTATCCAGTAGCGGTCCCACGGCAGTTTGAGGCCGATCGGGCCGAACTGGACTGTGGTGATGACAAGGATCCCAGAGATCCACAGCAGCGTCGCCGACTTCGAGCGCAGCGAAATGTCATAATGCGGCTGCAGCCGCTCGCGCAGCAGTCCCTGTCCATTGCTTGAGCTATGTGGATCGTTGATCATCTCGGGAGTGAGCCTTCTGCTGTGGCGCTTGGCCGGATCTAGTGTGTCCCTTCCGGGTCCGTCGAGATACGTATCGCGCAATGAAGCGTTTGTGTGAGCGTCTGGCCGCATACTGGACAAACGTTCGAGCACCCAGAATTACGGTTCCGGAAGCGATAAGCAGAGCCCATTCGCTGGTGAACGGCGGTCACGCCACCTGAGCGGCCGGCGGCGGACCCCGTCAGAGCGGGCGAACGGCCGCTACTGCTCCGCCGCGCGCCGAGCGCGATATCACGATTTCGGTAGCTCGCTGTCTCACAGGACGGATCGCCGATGGAGCAACAGTGATAGCGGAATGCCGCGCACTGTTCATTGGAGTGGCCGTCGAGCATTTTGAGCGCGGTGGCACTGAATTACCTGCGTCGTGGTATCGCTAGGAGGACGCTGGAAGCGCATAGCCAGCAACCACGGTTGACCCGCATCGCGTAGCGCTCACAACGGATTTCACCTACCTGTTTTGACGTACTGTGAAATGTCCGCTAAGTTTAGGGCCATGAAGTCAGCCATAGCGGGTCAATCACTCCTCGTACCGATGCAGTTTGCCCCAATGCGGTTTGCCGGAGCGCGGTTGACGACGACGGTCGGTCGAGGAATGCCGCGAGCGCATCCCGTGCCTCGGGCAATTGCGGAAATAAACCTCGGACCTTCGGCCACCTCCGGCGACTATCGCGTGCCGGAACGGCGCGCTGTCGTGCCCGCGTTGAGTACGGTTTCGGCCCAAGTATGAATGGAGAAAGATCGCACCGATCCACTCTGCTGACTTTGAGCTGAGTAAAGGAGTCGGTATTGCGAGACGGATGGACTCACTGCCCAACCACGATAAGGCTCCGGACACGAAACTGATTTCGCGCTGGTTTCCGGCTCTCTACGCCGGCGCAGCTGCCATATCAGTCTTTATCTATTCTGCGGAAGTTGCCGCGACCCAGCTGGTCCCGTTCAGATTGGTCGCGATTACCCTGTTGGTGGGCGCCGTCGTCGCTCCGGTAGCCATCTCATTGGCATATTTCGGCGTCCGCCGCCGCATCAACCGAGTCGAAGGCGCGCGCGCCGCTGTCGATACAGATGAGCGCCGCCGCGCGATCGAGAGCGGCCTCCAGACACCGGCTTTTGGTGCCGCTTACTACGTAATCGCGTGGCTCGTCGGCCTGCCGGTGGATTTATGGCTTGTGGGAATGATCACAGAATTGACTGCCCGCGACTTCTTCGTGATGGGGCTTAGCGTTCTGGCGGTGGCGCCGGTACTGGCGACCGTGGCGTTCATTGTTGTTGAGGATCAAATGCGTCCTTTACTCCAAGCTATGCAGCAGGACCTTCCGGATTCAGAACGCGGCAGAGCGTTCTCGGTCCGCCGATTTTCAATCCCATTCCGAGTCGCCGCCGTGATCGGCGCGATCCTCTTCTCTGCGGTGGTGATGCTCGGTAGCGTTGCGTATCACGCTGCGCGTGAGAATATTCCATCTTCAGATGTCGCCGTCAACATGGTGCCCATGGTGGTGATCTTGGCGATCTTTGGAGCCGTGACCTCCGCCGGCTTGGTCAGAAGTCTCCGTCGCTCGATCGCTGCCATTGTTGCCGAAGTGGAAGCGATCGCGGAAGGTGATTTCTCGCGACGTGCGGTAATGGCTACCACCGACGAACTAGGCGAGCTGATGATTCTCTTCGATCGTATGCTGGTTGCCCAGTCGGCGCTGATTCGCGAGACTGTGGTGATCACCGGCAACGTAGCGGCGAGCGCTGTCAACGTCTCCGCCGGAAGCGAGCAATCGAGTGTGGGAGTGGAGCAAATATCGCTCGCGATGCAAGATATAGCAACGGGTTCCCAGCTCCAGTTCACTCAGGGGGAGCGCGCCCGAAGCGCCGCCGATCGCGCGGAGCAATCGATTTCTCGTGCGTCCGAGTCAGTCTCAGCGACGGCCGAGTCGGTGGTTCACGCGCTGGCACTATCGAACGACGGTATGGACAGCGCCCGCGAAGCCAAAGACGCGATGGAGATGATTCGAACTCGCATCGACGAGGCTTCTAATTCGGTCAATCAGTTCGGGTCTTCGACCGAAAACATCGGCATGATCGTCGACACGATCGTCTCGATCGCGACAGAGACAAACCTACTCGCGCTTAACGCGGCTATTGAAGCCGCGCACGCTGGCGAAATCGGCAGCGGATTTGCGGCTGTTGCCGAACAAGTTCGCAAGCTCGCCTCCGAATCAAAGGACGCCGCCTCTCGCATTGGCGGGCTGGTTAGTGAGATCGAGTCGGGCGCGAGCGAAGCGATTGCCGCAGTCCGGCTTGGAAGCAAGGAGGTGATTTCTGGAACGAGGGTTGTCGACGACGCCAGGACAAAATTCAGCGAGATAGCGAACGCCCTCGAGGAAATATCGCAGCTGACGCTCGGCCTGCAGGACAACACACGGGTAGTCAACTCCGAAACTGCTGACGTCGTTGGTGCGATCCGCGAAATTGTGAGCGTTACCGAATCGTTTGCGGCGGTAGTCCAGCAAACCTCGGCCAACACCGAAGAGGCGGCGGCGGCAACTGAAGAAATTTCCGCATCGGTCAACGAGTTGGCAAATGCCGCAAAAGTGCTCGAAGAACGCGTCCGAGTCTTCAAGGTGTAGCGGCTGCACCGGCTCGACCGCACGATTCGAAGTCTCCGGTCAAAGTCGGGAAGGCTCTCGGCCTCAGTTAGGTGTCATCGTGGAAGCGGGGAGCAGGCCAGGCCTCTCCCGATAGCGAGCGGCCACTTAGAAATACACATACTGTTTGACGATGTGTCAATCCCCAACGATTAGGCTTCCCCACATGAGGACAATTTCGCGGCGTGACGAGTCCGATCGGCAGCGTGGCGAGGTCGAGGATTCATTCATTCTTGCGACCGAGCAGCTTCTGGCGGGGGGTTCACCTTTCGCCGATTTGAGCGTGGGGCGTATCGCCGAACACGCCGGTCGCACGAGGACCGCGTTTTACTTTTACTTCCGCGACAAGCGGGATCTTCTAGTGACAATCATGCGCCGTGTGGCGAGCACGTTGTTTGATCAAGCTGATGTTTGGTGGAGCGGGACGGGCGACCCACGAGATCTTCGTGTAGCTATGCAGAACGTTATTCGGATCTACGACGAGCGTGGCCCAGTGATCGGCGCTGTCGTAGAAGCATCCACGTACGACGACGAAATTCGGCGCCTTTGGCACGAAATAATCGGTCGTTTCATTGCCGCAACCCATGACCGAATTATCGCCGATGGCGGGACCGCTGAAGCGGCGCGCACCAAGGCCCACCTGCTTGTGTGGATGACTGAGCGCGTGTGCTACCTACGCGTGATCGCCCCCCCCGGTGACATGGCGGCCAGCGAACTGGTCGAAGGCCTTTACGAGGTCTGGACTAGCGCGATCTACACCGCAGGCTGAACTGGGGTCCCGACGGGCCGTGGCGACCTACCTCAAAGAAGACCTACCTCAAGAAATGGATAGATCAGGTGCTAGTTTGACAGGATGTCAAACGGACTGTCGGTACCGCTGGTCTTATTGTCCAAATGCGTAAGGAGTTCGGAATAATGTCCACCGCGACGTTCCCGTCTGAGCGGGAGTACAGAGATGAGCGGAAGAACAAAGTCAGTGATGAAAGTGATTCGTTCGAACTTACTCCGGCGACCTGGAAGGACCCGAAGCGTTACGCGTGGATGCTGGCCACACTCATTCCCGCAGCGCCATTCGCGGCGTGGGGGCTCGTCGATCTGACCGGGTGGACCGCGTTCTGGTTCATCGGCCCGGCACTGATCTTTGCCGTGTTCCCGGTGCTCGATTTCATCGTCGGCGAAGATTCTACGAATCCACCAGATAGCGTGCTCGCCTGGCTAGAAGAGGACCGTTACTATCGCTGGATCACCTACGGGTTTCTTCCGCTCCAGTTTGCCGGAATTATTTTTGCTTGCTGGATGTGGGCGTACGGCGAACTGTCGACGGTCGCAGACGTCGGTCTGGCGCTGACGATCGGTACGATCGGTGGCCTCGGCATCAATACGGCCCACGAACTCGGGCATAAACGCGAGTCACTCGAGCGGTGGCTCAGCAAAATCGCTCTCGCCCAGACCTTTTACGGGCATTTTTTTATCGAGCACAACCGCGGCCACCACGTGAGAGTCGCGACACCTGAAGATCCGGCAAGCTCGCGCTTTGGCGAGAACTTCTATCAGTTCTGGCCGCGTACGGTGGCAGGCAGCCTGCGCTCGGCGATTCACATTGAAAGCAAGCGGCTGCAGCGCGCCAACTCGTCATTCTGGACGATCAAAAACGATCTACTCAATGCATGGCTGATGTCGATCGCGTTGTTCGCAGCGCTAGTCGGAGTGTTTGGCTGGGTCGTGCTGCCGTACCTCGTCCTCCAGGCGATACTCGGGTTTAGCTTGTTGGAGGTAGTCAACTACCTCGAGCACTACGGACTGGTTCGCCAGATAAAAGAAGACGGACGTTTCGAGCGTTGCATGCCTTCGCACAGCTGGAACAACAACAACATCGCGTCCAATGTGTTTTTGTATCACCTGCAGCGCCATAGCGATCATCATGCCCACCCGACCCGCCGCTACCAGGCGCTCCGTAGCTTCGACGAGGCACCTAATCTGCCGACTGGTTACGCGGGCATGATCGTTTTAGCTCTATTCCCGCCCGCCTGGAGGCGCGTGATGGACAAGCGAGTAATCGAGCATTATCGTGGCGACATATCCCGCGCGAACATCTTGCCGCGCAAGCGCGCGAAGGTGTTGGCCAAGTTTGGTCCAAGCGATCATTCTGGCAAAACCGCGAGCTTTGAGACGCAAGGGTAAGCTGCTTCAAATTCCCTGCGACGCTCTAGTCCACCATGTGTTCTAGTCGACCATGTGTTCTAGTCGACCAAGTGCTCGAATGCCTCGGTCGGATCAGAGAACAGCATCAGAGCGTCATCGGTCGTGACGAGCCGCCCGTAGTGCGTTGACATCTCGTGCTGAATCGTGTAACCGTCGATTTCAAAACCCAGCTCGGCACTGACCTCGTCGTAGTCGATGATCAGCCGATCTTTGGCACGAATATCCCAGAAAGAAGGCTGCTCGATGATCTCGATATTGTCGCGCCCGCGCATTGCGTCCGCGACGGCGTCCCCCTCCTCGCTTTTGGCCATGATGATGCCGACGTAGTCATAGGCGGTGTCCGCCGGACCGGAGTCTTTGCGTGAAGCTTCCGTAGGGTCGCTCATTGCGCTGCCTCAACCGATACCGCGCGACACGTTTCCAGCAGGGCCTCCTGTTCACTTAGACAGGCGTCGTAAGCCGCCTCAAAATCGACTTCATTCGGAAGCAGTGCGAAGACAGCGCTCAATGCCTTGGCAGCTGCCCGGGTCTCGGGCAGCCATGACGAACGCCATTCCTCGAGAATCCCGCGGTTGACGTCACCGAATTTCTCGTCGTCGACGAGAAATTTCATCATGTCTTTCGTCCAGGAACGAATCCAGTCCCACTCCAGCTCGATGCCCGTGCATAGCGTAGGTGTCAGGGAGTCGTGGCTGGGAGGTGCCTGACGCATAAGCAGCTCACGGTTTAGCAGTCGTCCGATCAAGGGCTCGAAGCAGACGTTGACCGCGAAAATGACTTCTCCCCAGTCGTGGGTTGCCCGACACCGCTCGACCAGACGGCGCACGGGCTGCCACGGTTCGTCGTCGAGAAAGGATGACTTGGAAAGCGTGATGTCAAATTCTCCGAAAGTTTCCTCGATGTCCATCGCAAAGAGAACTGGCGCTTGGGACTGACGCTGTTTCATCGCGGCCTCAAGTGCGACGCAATGCGCCAGCCCGTCAGACAAGCAGTCTCGGGCGATCGTCGCCGTGGCTAGCCAGAGACCGTGCGCGACGAACGAAGTGATCTGTAGGTTCGTGCGGAGAAACTCAACCCACTCCGGCGCGAAGTCGTCCAACAGCCTCGCCCCCTGCCCAGCGCGCAACGAGTTCTCAATCTGTCGCTCAAAACCAGTTCCATCCTGAAAATATGGCCGCTCCCAGAGCTGGCCAGGATCTCGGAACGCGAACCAGTCGGTTGATTGGAGGCGTGTTGATTCGTCGCTCCACGTTCCCCGCCCATCTTCGAAGCACACAGGCCAGCCGCGGGTCACGTGCCGGTGTATCGACGGCTGTGTGTCAACCGTCACATCCTCATACAGCGTGGCTCGCCGTTTCGCGGGCGTGTACCACTGAAACGAGCGGTCGGCATCATCGCCTCGCTGACCAGCTGGTACGACGCCAGTCAACGTTTTCGTCGGCTGATCGGTCATGTAGACGGGATCCCTCCTAGGTCGTTGTCACTAACGGCGGTCGTAAACTTGTCGAAGAAAATTCGTCCTTCGTCGACCGCGTGCTGTTCGATAAGTAGTTCCGTCAGAGCGTCAATCATTGCCGGCGGTCCACAGGCATAAGTCTCGAATGCCCCACTATCCCCGGTCTTGAGGTACTCGCCTACTGCGTCGTGAACGAGACCGCGCTGGCCGACCCAATCCAATTCGTCTTCGGCGTCCGAAAGCACAGGGCTGAACTCAAAGTCGGGGAGGCTCTCACCGAGCTCGTTGATCTCACGGAGGTGGAAAAGGTCGTCAGCCGTACGTGCACCGTAAAAAAAACGGATCGTTCGACTGGATCGTTCGCCGGCCAACTGTCGCAACAGGGCGAGAACCGGTGCCATTCCAGATCCGCCGGCGACGAGCAGAACGTCGTTCTCGCTGTCGCGCAGCCGAAACGATCCATATGGGCCCGTAAATCTCAACTCGTCGCCCGCTTTGAGTTCGCCGCCGAGGAGCGCCGAAAAGCGTCCGCCGGCGTAACACTTGATCATCAACTCAACCTCGTCCCCGGGCGTGTTTGCCATCGAGAACGATCGCCGCTCGTCCGACTCGGGCACCCACAAGTCGATGTACTGGCCGGGAACGAAGCTGAAGTCCGCAGGTTCCGTAACTTCGATCTTAAGGTCGACTATGTCGCGCGTCAATCGCTCAAGTGACGTGATCGTCGCCACGCCATCGCGTATCGGCATATCAAGACGGTAGTTTTCGGGGTCGTAATGCAACAGCTCGACGACGATGTCCGAGTCAGGCATTGCTCGGCATAGCAGCGAATACCCTTGGCTCTCCTCGCTGTCGGAAAGAGCGAACGTCGAATATGGTTTTAAAGTGACTTCGCCCTCCAGCAGAAAACACTTGCAGGCCGAGCACTGGCCCTCGCGACAGCCGTAGACAAGGTTGAGACCGTGCCGGAAGGCGGCGTCCAAAACTGTTTCGTTCTCGCCGCATTCGATCTCTTCGTCGATGGGATCTATGGTGATCCGTGGCGTCACAGTGGGTTCCGTCCGCTCAGTTCAATGGCACATGTTGGTCACCGAAGCCGGCTGGTTCGGGGACGATTAATCCAGACTCCGTATCGGGCAGGTGCCAATTGCCACTCGGAAGGCCAAGCGACTCGGCATACGCAATGTTTGGACTTGTTATTTCGAGCCCGATCGAGCGTATGTCGTCAAGCGTCCAGCGATCGGTGTCTTTGAGGTGAGGCTGGGCAAGCAGTGTCTTGCCGTCATTTCTGACAAAGCCCAGATCGGCGATTACCTCGGAGAGCTCCATTCCGTGATAGCGATCGAAGTAGTTTCTGTCGCCTTGGTAGCGACCAGGGTTGGACTCGTCTAGCCAGAGGCATTCTTTTGAGCAGTAGAAGCGTGTTCGCTCTTGGACGGTACGATGGCAAATGTCTTCGTCCAAGACACAAGCCATCGTGCATGTCCAGCAAAACGGCGGTGCCTCGGCCATAAAGCCGCTAAGTAGCAGCGCCTGCTCCTTGGGGTCTTGAAGTTCGCGATACGCCTCCCAGAACATCCCATACTCGTCGTACCAGCCTGGATAGTGGGCGTCGAACCATTCGAAGTCGCGCTCGTCAAGCGGGTCAAACCTCCAATAGTGCAGCATCCATGAACTGAAGGCGAACATCGCGTTCTTATGGATCAGGCCTGATGTCAGTCGCTCTCTAGCTCGCTCAAACATGTCCGGCGGCACATTCAATCCGAGCTTACCCAGCTTCAGCACATAAGCGCGGTACCAGTCGTCACGAATCCAGCGGTCCCATTTGTCGAGATAGCATTCGGGGTCGGATCTGTCCTTTGAGAAATACTCCATCACGGCACCTGAGAACACGTCTAGGAAAGCATGGTTGATCCACCACGCTTGCTGAAGATCGCGTTCGATCAGCGGGGCGTTGTGATCGTCTTGTAAGACCGTCAGGAGCGTCGCGTAGCCGTTTGAAATGTGGCGGGCCTCGTCCGACTGCACCGAGAGGTAGGTCGTCGGCAGCGTGAAGTCGCCATTACGCGCGGCGACATCAGGCAAGGCGACAAACGCGACGTTGGTGAAAGCGGTCTCGGCGACAACCTGAAGCGTGAACGCGCATTGGATCGGATCGCCGACTATGAAGTGCGAGATCATGTTGAGGGCACCGAGCGTAATTGGGTCCCGCGGAAATGCCTCGTTGGCGATGTGCCAGCCCGAGGGGTCCGGTACATGCTTCGCGTACCAACGGGCGAGGCTCATCTGCAACCCGGTGTGGCGTATCTCGTCAAC
Source organism: Solirubrobacterales bacterium (assembly GCA_049274915.1). GTDB lineage: Bacteria > Actinomycetota > Thermoleophilia > Solirubrobacterales > JACPNS01 > JACPNS01. The sequence continues at coordinate 5,165 of JBASTN010000094.1, read as the reverse complement.
AAACTGGACGTGGTAGCCGTTGCGCAGTTCGTTGTTGGGAACCGCGTCGATCAGCATCGACATACAGCGTCCCGCACCAACCTCTGCGAAGTTCGTGACCGTGACGAACGGCTTCAGCACCTCAAGCCACCGCTCATGCGTCTTTCCGGTCATGTTGGCTCGCAGCGCAGCATCGTGCGCTCCGTACACGCGCTCGTCCTTCTCAAGCTCCATCGGCAGGTACTCCCGCATCACGTGCTTCATCGGGTCTTTCGCATGTTTCGGAAAGTGGTAACGCGTGGGATAGCGAACTGCGGGATCGTGGTAGTCCGGCTCCCAGCCGAGATGTGCAATTCGATCGTGCGTTTTCGTGATGCTGCGCCGTCTTGACTTGGTACTCATCTACAACTCCATCGGTTCGGTACCTGGCAGGGTCGCGATCCCTTCCCCAAACTTCCTTCGACTGGGTCGCGGTTCCTTCCATCCTAATGAGAACACGGATAGGAGACATCTCCCGCAGGGCTGATCTTTACCCCTCTAAAGAGGTATTTACCTTGCCTAACCATATTTTCTGGCGCATAATCAAGTCATGCCTCTTTACGAATTTGTCTGCACCGGCTGCGGCGAACGCTTCGATGAACTGCGTCGATGGAGCGAATCGACTCCTCCGTGTCCGGCCTGTGCGAGCAGCTCCGAGCGCGTATTTTCGCCCTTTGTCGCGAGGACGCAGCAACAATCGAGTCGTGCGGATTTCGGTCGAGTCCCGTTTGAACGGGCCACGTCATGTGGCGTATCCTGCGACCACAGTCACGCCTGATGCGCTAAACCGGTGGTTCGCTAAGCAGAACGTCATATACCCGGCGGTCAAGCCGCCCCGAGAGGTCGAGATGCACGTTCTTGACCTCGACGTATTCATCGATTGCGCCGGGGCCGAGCTCGCGGCCGATCCCACTCTGTTTGTAGCCACCAAACGGCATCGCGCAGTTGACCATATGTGCGTCGTTAATCCAGACCGTGCCCGCGCGGATTCGCTTCGCGAGATCGAGTCCGCGTTCGTTGTCGCTGGTCCAAATAGCCGCGGCGAGTCCGTAAATCGAGTCATTTGCAATCGCCACCGCCTCGTCTTCGTCCTCGTAACTCAGGACACTCAGCACCGGGCCGAAAATCTCTTCCTGTGCGATCCGCATATCTCTGCGCACGCCGGTGAAGATCGTCGGCTCGACCCAGAATCCCCGCTCGAAAAGATCGCCGCTTGGAGTGCCGCCGCCAAGCACAAGTTCTGCGCCCTCTTCTTCCCCAATGCGGATGTACTCAAGAATCCGGTCGCGCTGTTCGGCCGACACGATCGGCCCGAAATCAGTGTCGTAGTCCAGCGGATCACCGATCTTGATCTGCCGCGCGCGCGCGATCATCCGCTCGACGAACTCGTCGTGCAGCGAACTCGGCAGAAGTAGGCGACTCCCTGACTCGCAGGCCTGCCCGCAATACAACAGTCCGCCGAACAGTGCGGCGTCGATCGCAGTCTCGATGTCGGCGTCGTCGAGCACGATCACCGGCGATTTGCCACCGAGCTCAAGCGTCACCCGCTTTACGTTCGTGGCAGCCAGGCGCATCACCTCGCGCCCGACGGCCGTCGAGCCTGTAAAGGCGATCTTGTCGACATCGGGGTGTGCGGCGAGGGCTGCGCCGACTTCTTCTCCGCTGCCGGTCACGACGTTGAGAACGCCATCCGGAAGCCCGCATTCGGTCGCTATGCGAGCGAATTCGAGCGCCGTCAACGGCGTCTTTTCGTCGGGCTTGAGTACAAACGAGTTCCCGGCGGCAAGGGCGGGGCCGAGCTTCCAGACAGCGAGCAACAGTGGGAAATTCCACGCAACCACTCCCGCGCACACACCGATTGGCTCCTTGCGGATCGTGTTCATCGAGAGCGTCGGGTAGACGATCGTCGGTTGCGGCTCTTCGAAGCAATAAGTTGCTGCCGCTTCGGCAAAATAGTTGAAGTGCGCGATCGCAAAGCCGACATGAAACCCGCCAGCCTGACGAATCGTCGCTCCATTTTGTCTGGACTCAAGCTCCGAGAGCTCCCCTAGCTCTTCGCCCATCCGGTTGGCGATCGCCACCAGTACCTCTGAACGCTCTTCAGGCCGGAGGCCCGACCAAACGCCCGAGTCGAAGCTGTCTCGAGCCGCCTGAACTGCACGATCGGCGTCGTTAACGGAACCGCGTGCCACCGTAGCGACCAGATTCTCGGTCGCCGGGTCGATGATCTCAAAGACTTCGTCGGAGTCGACCCATTCACCGCCAATAAACATTTCGTAGTGTTTTGCGCCGACTTTCGACATCTTCAACTAGCCGGATCGAGGACGACTTTGAGGGCCTCGCGGCTGTCGAATAATTCATAGGCCGACACCGAGTCGGACAGGCCGAGCCGATGGGAGATGATTGTGCTTGGAGTCAGTCGTCCATCGGCCACCAGAGCCATGACCTCGTCCATTCTGCCTTGAATATTGGCAATACCGGTGTGGATCGTTACGTTTTTCAGCCACATGTCGCCGATCGGCACGGTTGCCTCGTCCTCGTTGTACACACCTGGAACCGAAATCTCGCCGCCCATTCGCACGAGCGGAAATGTTGCCGCCAACGCTGAAGGATGCCCAACCGCGTCGACGACTAGGTCGGCGCCTCGCCAGTCCGTCAGTCCGAGCACTACATCGTCGGCGTCCTGCTCGGATGGATTCACTGGGATGGCGCCGAGACTCTCAGCGATCTCAAGACGGGGCGCCACCATGTCGATGGCGACGATCTGGCCGGCTCCGAGTGCCTTTGCGGCCATGATCGCGCAGAGTCCGACGGGTCCGGCGCCGATCACCGCCACCGTGTCGCCCGGCCGCATCGATGTCTTACGGATCGCGTCATAACCGGTGGTCAGAATGTCCCCGACGAACAAGCCGTCCTCGTCGCTGACGCCGTCTGGGATCGTGCGCAGCGTGAGGTCGGCCCGGGGTACGCGCAGGAACTGCGCCTGGGCGCCCGGCAGATCGCCGAAGGCCATACCCATTCCGAAAACGCCTACTCCGATGCATTTGGCCTGCTGCCCGCGCCGGCAGAACCAACAGCTCCCGCAACAAACCAAAAAGGAGCCGACAACCCGGTCTCCCGACTGGACTTGTGCCACGGCGTCGCCGGCTTCTTCGACGATTCCGAGATACTCGTGGCCAAGCACGAAACCCTCTTCGATTTCCATTCGGCCGTGATACGGGTGCAGGTCAGAACCGCAAATTGCGGTCTTCTCGACGCGCAGAATTACATCGTCCGCGTCTTGGAGTTCGGGGCGCTCCACTTCTTCGACACGTATGTCGCGCGGCCCGTGCAGGGTGACTGCAGTCATCGTGCTCATTGAGCGCTCCGCTCTGACCTAATCATTCTGGCCGGCCGGATCCTTCTCGGCGGTTAGATCTATGTACATGGGGAACAGCGGCTTGGTCAGCGGCACAAGCCGAAGAATTTTGTTCACCGGACCTTTCGACCGCACTTGGCCCTTTGCCAGCCCGACTGCCAGATTGAACTCACCGCGCCAGAACTTGTCTGCGTCATCTCCGCGCATATAGAGATGAACATCGGGCGTCTCGTCGGTATCGCCCTCGATGACCTCGATCGGTTCGAAGAAGCGCACCGTCAACTGCGAGTCGGGTTCGGTGTAGTGCAGTTGCAAAGTCACGCCGGCCGCGGCAAGCTTTGGTCCGACAGTCTCGTGCTCAGCCCCAGCACGGAATACCCCGCCGATATACCTGTAAAGCTCGTCTTTGCTACTGAAATATGCCATTGTGCCTGAATTCCCCGATCAGTCGCTGGCGCGCATTGCCGCCCGCCGCGAATTCGCCGCGTGACAGCACGCCTGTGTGACTCTTAACATAAACGATTTGCCCGTGAAACATCGTCTTCCAAAAGGGGTGAATTACTCTCTCGAACGAGTGGTCTTGAGCATTTCGAGGCATTATTCGCCGTTCCGGAGGTAATCGATGCACAACGTAACTTGCCACACGTAACTTGCCACAACGTAACTTCTACAGTCATAGCTTCACTATGGGGACGACTATGGGGACACAGAAAAACGCTCGGAGCCTAGAAGCGCGGCTCGACGAAGCGCTTGGTTCTGTGGCGTCTCACGAGATCGCGGGGAGTGTCGATGGTGTCTCGTCCACGGCCGAAATCGAAGACCGGCTCGAGGACGCTTTGGAGGCGACAACGAAGTCGCTGCGTGACGCCATCGGCCCCAAGCGGCGAACCGTGATCGAAATGCTCGATGCGCTAGCCGAACTGCAACTCCTGCGCGACGAGGTGTTCGCCGAGCGCGTGACGCACAGGCTCAACGTTCTGGTGGGAATTCAACACGGCCTTGGAAGGCTGCGCGGTGTTGACTCGGTGTCGACGATAATCGACCGCGGAACGACCGAACTATGCCAAAGTTGCGGTTTCGATCGCGCCATTCTCTTTCGACTTGAAGGCTCGGAAATGATCGCCGAGAGTGCCTACTTCGAAGGCGATCAGGAATGGGCACAGCGCGTTGTCGACGAGAGCCAGGCGAATCCCGCCCGCCTCGATTACCTCATGCTCGAAACAGAAATGGTTCGAAGGCGGAAACCTGTGCTGGTACTCGACGCGCCGGGTGACCCGCGCACATACAAGCCGCTGGTCGAGTTGACCAAATCGTCGTCATATGTCGCCGCGCCGATAATGCCCGAAGGCGAAGTCATCGGATTTCTCCACGCGGATAGGTATTTCACCGGGCACGCGGTCGACGCACTCGACCGCGATTCGATCTGGGCCTTCGCCGAAGGGTTTGGTTACGCGTTCGAACGCACGGCGGTGCTCGAGCGAATGAGGACAAGACAGAAACATTTGATGGACGCCCTAGATTCAGCTTCAGCGCTCGTCGCGGAACTTCGAGACAGCGACCTCGATCTCGCTCGAAAGCCGGCGGAAGCCGCCGGTGAGGTGATGGCGACGGCAAGTCGCTCTCCGGCAGTCGCGACGCTCACCCTTCGCGAAGTCGACGTTCTTGAACTGATGGCCGAAGGTGCGACCAACGCGGCAATTGCTGACAGCCTTGTGATCGCCGAAGGCACGGTCAAGTCTCATGTCAAGCGAATTTTGCGAAAGCTCTCGGCGTCGAACCGCGCCGAAGC
>JBASTN010000093.1:0-23607 GCA_049274915.1 Solirubrobacterales bacterium | reverse complement strand
GTGCCCGCGGGCGTCACGGTCGCGCCGCCGGGCGCTGCGAGGAACCACGCGTCGAGCAGCGGCCGTGGATCGATCGGTTTGCCGCCGAACTGCCATGGGCCGCCGGTCCAGATCTCGAAATGCAGATGCGGGCCGCTTGAGACGCCGGTGCTGCCGACGCGCCCGAGTAGCTTGCCGGTAGGAACAACCTCGCCCGCCTTGACCTCGATCGACCCAGCCTTCAGATGCATGAAGACGTAGTCGCGGCCGTCGGTCGCAGCGAGCACGACGTACCAACCGGCGCCGCTGGCTTGGTACTGGGCATAACTGATCGATCCGCCGTAGGGGGCGACGATCGGCGTGCCTTCAGCGGCGGTTAGGTCTTGGCCCTGGTGGGTGTGTCCTGGGCGTCCGCTGCCGAAGTCGGCATCCTCGCCGCCCCAGCCGAACTGGCCGACGAGCGGGAAACGGTGGTCAGAAAACGAGAACGGCAGCCAGGCGGGAACCTTCGCGCCGCGAGCGGCCCGTCGGCCCTTGCCGTCGGCTGCAGTGAGGCGCACCTTGTACCCGCCGACGCCGGTGACGCCGAGTTCGGCGCGAGTCAGCTCGGTCGTCTGCAGCACCTGCGTGCGATGCACGCCCAGCGAAACGGTTTTGACGTACTTGCCGTCGGCAGTGCGGACCAGCAACTTGACGCGCACCTTGCGCGCACGAGCCTTGATCCGGTAGCGCAGCTTAAGGGGCCGTCCCTCATCGAAGAGTGTCGCGGCGACGAGTTTGAAGCCGGTGATTACGGGCGGCGCGACCCGCTTCTTCTTTGCCTTCTTGGCCGGCGGTGTTACGCCCGGTTCGATGCCGCCTGTTTTGGAGTTTGACCAGTAGCGCGACCCGCCCGAAGTCGATGCTGTGACTTCGGCACGCGCGGACGCGGCGACTGACAACAGCAGCGCGCCGGCGACAACCACGCTGGCCAGAACCACGATGGCGATCAGCCGCGAAGCGGCGAGCGCGTTGCGGCGCGGAGAGGTGTTTACGAGCGCGGGCATCAGAGCTTGCGAGGCGGCGGGGTGCAGACCCGCCTCAGATACCTCAACTCAATTGTCGGCGCATAGTCGCGGTTGTCAATTCGCTGCTAGTGGCCTTGCAGCGCGGTCAGCAACTTGCGAGCCCCGGCCTTATGCAGCGGCTCGTTGAGATTTCCGCACTTCGGGGACTGGACGCAGCTCGGGCAACCGCTTTCACATGGGCATTCGGCGATCAGCCGCAGCGCGTCGCCGCAGAGGCGTTCGAACTGGTCGTAACCGCGTTTCGTGATGCCGACGCCGCCAGGGTGTCCGTCATAGATAAAGATTGTCGGCTGGCCGGTCTGCGCGTGGAAGGCCGTCGACAGACCTCCGATGTCCCAGCGGTCACACATCGCGATCAGTGGCAGCACCGCGATCTGTGCGTGCTCGCTCGCGTGTAGCGCGCCCTGCAGCACGTTCAACGGCAGTGCCTCGGCTGCTGGCTCATCGCCGAGCGTGAACCACAGGGCCTGGGTGACGAAGTTCTGCGCTGGCAGATCTAGTAGCTCCATCGACAGGACTTCGTGTTCGCTGACGGCGATGCGCTGAAACGCCAGTACCTGCTCGCTAACGGCCACGTGTCCGAAATGCAGATCGACGTCACCGACGCGGCGCGTTTCGATCACTTCTTCGATGAACGTGTCGATGTCGATCTTCGGCTGGGTATACCACTCGCCGGAGAACGGCCGTGCGACGACCGTTCGGGAGTCGAGATCGAGTTCGTCGATCTCGTACGAGCGCCCCATGTGCAGGTAGACCGCGCCCGGGTGGACGTTTGTGAAGGCGCGCTCGGCCTCGACGGTGCCGAGCACTTCGCCGTTCTCGGACTCGACGATGTGGAAGTTGTCCGTGCTTGCACTGCGAAGTGCGATGCGTGCGGCCGGATAATCCTCGCCGCGCAAAAGCCAGCGGCCGCCGTCTTCACGCAGCGCGCCAGCGGCGACCAGGCGTCCGGCAAACTCTTCCATTCGCTCGCCGAAGAACTCGCTATCGCTGCGGCGCAGTGGCAGCTCATAGGTGGCGGCGTGCAGGTGCCGTAGATGGATTGCATCGTTGAACGGGTCGAGGATCGCCGCCTCGACGGGCCGGCTGAGAAACTCGTCCGGGTGGCGGCAGAAGAACTGGTCGAGTGCGTCTTCGCCGGCCACGTAGATCGCCAATCCTTCGCTGTCACGGCCCGCGCGTCCCCACATCTGTCGCAACGACGCGACGGTGCCGGGGAAGGTCGTGCAGATCGCGGCATCGAGGTGCCCGATGTCGATTCCCAGTTCGAGCGCGCTCGTGGCCACCACCGCCTTGAGATCACCGGCCGCAAGCCGGTGCTCGATCTCGCGGCGTTGCTGCGCTGTATAGCCAGCTCGGTAGGGCATCAGCGCGTTCGCTAAATCCGGCCGGTCAGCGAGCGCGTCGGTGGCGAACTTCTGAATCAGCTCGACGCCGCGGCGCGACTTCATGAAGACGATCGTGCGCACGTCGGCGCGCATCAGCGACACCAACAGTGATGCGGCCTCGCCCAACGCGCTCGCCCGGCGGCCCGACTTCTCGTCGAGCAGCGGCGTGTTCCAGATCACGATCTCGCGGTCGGCTCGTGGGCCACCGTCGTGATCGACGAGATTGAAATCGAGACCGGTCAATGTCTCGGCGAGCTCGAGAGGATTGGCGATCGTCGCGCTGGTCATGATGAAACGCGGATTCGTGCCGTAGGCCGAGGCGAGCCGTCGCAGTCGACGCAAGACGTTCGCCACATGCGACCCAAAGACACCCCGGTATACGTGTGACTCGTCGACGACGACCCAGGCGAGATTGGCGAAGAAGTCCGCCCACTGCTTGTGGTTAGGCATGATCCCTTGGTTGAGCATGTCGGGATTGCTCAATACGACGTTGGCTTTTTCGCGGATTGCCCGTCGTTCAGATGACGGTGTGTCGCCGTCGTAGATCGCGTGCCTGAGTGTGCCGGCGCGACCCGCACCGGGCGTCTTCAGATGTGCGCCGATCTGACCGAGCTTGCGCGCCTGGTCTTGGGCGAGCGCCTTGGTGGGGTAGAGATAAAGCGCCCGGGCGCGCGGGTCGTGAGCCAGCGTGTGCAGCACGGGCAGGTTGAAGCAGAGCGATTTTCCGGAGGCCGTGCCGGTCGTGACGATCACGTTGCCAGGGCGCCCGTCGTCGGACATCGCTTCGTCGAAGGCCTGCAACTGATGGCCGTAGAGCCGCTCGATGCCCGTAGCCGCCAGTGCCTCGGCGACGGCCGGGTGCAACTCGCTCGGCATGTCGGTCAGAAATGGCGCCTGGCCGGGCTCGGTCGAACGGTCGACGAGCTGCTCGGGGCGCTCCTCTTCGGGCCCGTCTAGAAGTGCTTGCCAGCGGGACCGTTCCACCCGGCTGATAGTACGCTCGCGGCGATGAGCGAGCCCTCACACGACGCTTCCGGCACCGCCTCGACGCGAGCTGCAGAGCAGACAGCCGCGCGTGAATCCGCCCGCGCTTGGGCGGCCGCGAACACCTTCCGACAGGCTGATTTTCCGGCCGAGCGGCTGGTCGAGTTGAAGCGCGAAACGACAGTCTCGGTAGTGATCCCGTCGCGGCAGGTCGCCGACACGATCGGGCTGGTCGTTGCGGAGTGCGTCGCGCTGCGTGATGCCGGCGCGGTCGACGACGTAATCGTGGTCGACGCCGACTCAAGCGACGGCTCCGCGCGCATCGCCGCCGATGCCGGCGCCGAGGTTCATCAAGAATCGGCGCTGGTGCCCGAACTCGGCTCGGCGCTCGGCAAGGGCGACGCGATGTGGCGTGCACTTGCCGTGGCGCGAGGCGACATCGTCGTCTACGTCGATTCCGACAGTGTCGGCTTTGACCGTGACTTCGTCTGCGGGTTGACGGGGCCGCTGCTCAAAAATCCCGAATTGAAGCTGGTCAAAGGCGCCTATCGCCGACCGTTCAGCTCAGGAGCGTCATCGGTGCCTGACGGTGGTGGTCGAGTCAGCGAACTCGCCGCGCGTCCCTTGTTGAACATCTTCTTCCCGGAGCTTTCGGCCGTGCAGCAACCACTTGGTGGCGAGATTGCAGGACGACGCTCGGCGCTGATCGATGTCGGGTACTTCACCGGTTATGGCTGCGAGATCCAGACGCTGATCGACCTTTACCTGCGTTTCGGACTTACGGCGATCGCCCAGAGTGACCTCGGAGAGCGGATCAACGCGCACCAGCCGTTGCATGATCTCGGCTCGATGGCCTTCGCCGTTTCGCGGGCGATTCTCTCACGCGTTGAGGGGCTGGACGATTCGTTGGGCGGCGATGCGACGTTTCTCAATTACGTCGAAGGTGAGGCCCGGCTGCGCAGCGCGCCACTGGTCGAACGGCCTCCATTTGCGACGATCGCTTCCGAGGTGGCCCGTGTCGCTTAAGTGTCTCTACGTCGATCTCGACGGCACGCTGCTGGGTAAGAACGCGTCGCTGTTCCACGACGGCGATGGTCGCGTCTCGCGCGACGGTGCCCGCGCGATCGAAGCCTGCCTGCGCGCCGAGGTCGAGGTCTGCATCTTCAGTGGTCGCCGCGAGGCTCAGGTGCACGAGGGTGCGCGGCTGTTCGGCCAGTCGTCCTACATCTTCGAGGTCGGCTGCGGTGTTCACGTCGACGGAGAGACCGAGTGGCTGACCGGCGGGCTCGAGCCGACGGGCGAACACAACATCTACGAGCAAGTAGAACTGCGCGGCGTGCCGGCGCTGCTGCTCGACGAGTACTCAGACCGGCTTGAATACCACGCGCCTTGGCATCTCAAGCGCGAGGTCTCACATCTCTTTCGTGGCTGGGTCGACACCGTGGCGGTCGATCAACTGTTGACCGAGCGCGGCCACGGCGACCTGCGATTGGTCGACAACGGCCGGATTCATCGCAAAAGCGAACAGCTCGCGCTCGATGTGATGCACGCGTACCACCTGATCCCGCGCGTCGCCAGCAAGTCGGCAGGGGTCGCACGGCACATGCAGATCCGTGGTTACGCGTCGGACGAGGTGATTGCTGCAGGGGATTCCGTCGAGGACATGGAGGTCGCCAACGTCGTGGGCCAGTTCTTCCTGATGCGCAACGCGGTCGAACAGAATCCGGGCATCGAAGCGCAGATCGCTAAGTACGGCAATGTCGGCGTCACTGAGGAGCGCTACGGCGCCGGTGTCTACGAGGCGGTTGTCGGTACGTTGATGGAGCGGTAAACGCTACGTAGTCGCCAAGACCTCGGCCAGGCTGTGTGCCGCGGCCGATATCGCGTCCGGCGTACCCGCCTCTTGCACCGATTCAAAATCCAGGATCCGCGCTTCGAACTCCGTCATCTCTCGGCGCCCGACGATCGCGTGGCACGGCACGCCGGACTGCCGGGCGCGCGTCGCGACCTCACCGACCGCCTTGCCAAGCAGCGTCTGGTGATCAAGGCAGCCCTCGCCGGTGATCACCGCACGCGCCGCCGTCATCCGTGCGCTGAAACCGAGGTGATCAAGCACGTACGCCGCGCCTGACTTCAGTTGCGCGCCGGCACACGCCCACAGGGCGCCAGACAACCCGCCACCACATCCGGTCAGCAGTACACCGCGCGGATCGACAGGCAGCCCGGCCGCCGTCTCGTCTAATCGACGCGATAGTTCCGCCGTTTGCTTAGCTGTTGCGCCCTTCTGTGGCGCGAACACCGGCGCGGCCTGGTCCCATTCGGCGCGAGCGTCACACAGCACAGTGATTCGCGGCGTCTGTTTGTTCTTGCCGCGCGCTCCGATCAAGCGTGTCGCGCGCAGCGCCTCGATCGCGCCCGCGCCGCCGTCAACGGTCGCGGTGCCGCCGACGCCGACGAATACGTCGCGCACATCGAGCGCAGCCGCAGCCGCGATCAACTCGCCGGCGCCGAACGAACTGGCCGCGAGCACATCGCGATCGGCCTCGTCGATCAGCGAGAGTCCGATCGCATCGGCAACCTGCACCAGCGCAGATTTTCCGTCATTGAACACCGCGACTCGGCCGGTCACCGGCCGGCCCAACGCGTCACGCGCCGCCGCCGCGACGATTGTCGCCTCGGTCACCTCGGCGACGATTTCGAGCGTTCCCTCGCCGCCGTCGGCCAGCGGGCAGACGTCTGTGCCGATCCCTGCCCGCTCGAGCCCGGCAACGATCGCCGCCGAGGCCTCGGCGGCCGTCAGTGTTCCCTTGAACTTGTCTGGCGCTACGAGCACCGGTCGCATGAGTCCAGGCTACCGTCGAGCCCTTCACGGCCAGACTCTGGCGACGATCGCTGCGGTAGGATCGGCCGCGTCCCTTGCACAGAGCTACTAGCCCTGATTTTTGGAGTTTCTTGATGTCACACGATCACGCCACCGTCGCCGAAGAGGAATACCTGCAGTCGATTTTCTGGCTTCAAGAGGCTGGCCTGCCGATCACCGGCGCCAACATCGCCCGCGCGATGCAGCTTTCGGCCCCGACCGTCCACGAGATGGTCGCCCGTCTCGAAAAGGACGGCTACGTCACGCGCCGTGCCGATAAGTCGCTGCAGTTCACCGCACACGGTCTCGAGCACGCCGAGCAGATCGTGCGTCGCCACCGCATGATCGAACGCTTCCTCACCGACGTCTTGCACATCCCATGGGACGACGTCCACGAAGAGGCCGAGCGCCTCGAGCACGCGATGTCACCCGTACTCGAAGAGCGCATGCTCGCCGCGATCGGTGACGCCAAAACCTGTCCGCACGGACACCCGATCAACCCGGCCGACCGCATCCAAGGTGTGCCGTTGGCCGACTGTGCCGAGAACGCGACGATCAGCGTCTTGCGCTTCGAAAACGAGGCCGAGGACCTGCTGCACTACTTAATGGATGCCGGTCTCCGTCCTGGGCTGACCGGCACGATCACAAAATCCGACGATGAAGAGGTCGTGATCACATCCGACAACGGCGCGCACCTGCTTAGCCGCTCGGTCGCCGAGACGATCGCCGTGATCGCCGATCCTTCGCCGCCGCCGCGCACCGCGCTGCCGGACCAGCTGGTGCTGGCCAAGGAACGTTACGGGCGGTGACCGGCCGGGCGATCTCGTCGGGCCCTGGGGCTTGCCGGTGCGCCCGGTGATGTTGGCGCCGCCGTTGAGTCCAGTCGGGTAGGTTCCGCCGATCATGCCGCAAATCGCCGGTCGCCGTTCGGTTTTCCGCCGCATCGCGTTGATCGCCGTCGGTGCGGTGCTCCTGTCTACAGCGGTCGTCGACGCCAAGGACTCGCACGCGCCGAAGGAAGCGCGCGACCGCTGGTTGCCGTGTGAGGACTGGGTGATGTACCACTGGGTGCCGTTCAACCAGCGCCGCCTCTACGCCGCCACCGGTATCAGCGAGAACGAGTTGTTGCGTTGGATTCGCGACGACGACCGTCACACCGTCGGTCAGTTGGTCCGGAGGTCGGGGAAGGATGTCGATGCGGTCGTCGCCGACCTCGTCAAGCCGTGGGAGGGCGCAGTCAGCGCCGCGCACCTGACCGAACTGAGGCGCCGCACCAATGAGGTCATGACACAGGGCCACCTCGCCCAGCATCTGCTGTTTCACCGCTTCCACACCCCGGCGCTCGCGCTAAACGCCAGACGGATTTTTAACGTGCGCGGCCCGGACTACCAGGTCGCGCGCCTGCGCGGATTCAACCCGCGAGAGATCGGCAAGCGCGGCGGCCGCAGCGCCGGCCAAGTCGTTTACGCCGCGATGAAGACGCTGCGTCGCTACGCCGACCGCGGTGTGCGCGGTCGCCACATGACCCGCAAGCAGGCGAACTACTTCCTGCGCGCCCAGCGCCGCAATCTCGACCGCTGGCTCGGCCAGGACATCATCCGGATCCGAAAGAATGAATTCCCGCGTGGACGCAAAGCGATTCGCGGGACGCGGGACAAAGTGGCGTGTAGATACTTCGCCGGCAAAGGCCACGTCGCCGGCGAGCACGAATCCACCGGCCGTGACCGCCACTGACGCCTGAAATCAAGGATTAGCCCGGGCGCGGTGGCTACCGACGCGCCGCCGCACCGCGATCGGCCTACGGCTTGATGATCGAAGCCAAGCGCTCGACGCCCGCGCGGATCTGCTCGGGAGTGGCGCTGGAGTAGCTCATGCGCATGCAGTTGCGGCCGCCGTCGAGCATGAAGTCGCTGCCGCGGGTGATCGGCACGCCGCGCTCGGCGGCGGTGGCGGCGACGGCATCGGTGTCGATGGTCGCGGGCAGGTCGACCCACAGGAAGTAGCCGCCGGTCGGCGTGACGAAGCGCGCGTCGGGGATCAGCTCCCTGAGTGCCCCGGTCAACGCGTCGCGGCGTTCACGCAGCGCCTCGCGGATCGCCTGGATCGAGTCGCCGAGCTTGCCCGAGCGCAGGTACTCGTTGAGGATCGACTCGCTGACCATGCCCGGCGAGATGTAGGTGTTGGTCCCGGCGGTCACGAGGTCGCGGGTCACCGTTTCGCTGGCGATCGCGTAGCCGACGCGCAGTCCCGGGCAGACGGTCTTGGTGAATGAGCACATGTAGAAGACGCGCTCTCCCGACCCGTCCATCGAGAGCATCGTCGGCAGTGGTTCACCCTCGAACACGACGTCACGGTAGGGGTCGTCCTCGAGGATCAGGAAGTCGTGCTCTTCGGCGAGCTCGACCAGGCGCTGACGTTTGCCCAGCGGCATCGTGCAGCCGGCTGGGTTGTGAAAGTGCGGGATCGTGTAGACGAACTTGGGCACGGTGCCCGACCGCAGCGTCTTCTCGAGCGCGGCGACGTCGAAGCCGTCGTCCTCGAGCGGAAAGCCGATCAGGTCGGCGCCGCGCTGGCGCAGCATCAGCAGCGAACGGTCGTACAACGGCAGCTCGATCGCGATCTTGTCGCTCGGCGCGACCATACGGTCGAACATCATCGCGCAGGCGTGCAGCGAGCCGTTGGTCACTATCACGCGCGACACGTCAACCCCGTGATGGTCGGCGATCCACTCGCGCAGCGGCGGGTAGCCGACTGCGGTGCCGTAGCCGAACGTGCCGGCCGGGTCGCGGTCGAACGCCGCGATCGCGGATTCCTTGAGCTGCTCGACCGGGATCAGGTCGAGCGACGGAGCGCCGCGGGCGAAGGAGATGGTTTGGGTGTCGACGGCCATGTTGGGGACCAAGGCTAGCGAGAGGGCTGCCCGCGACCGCCCTGCACGGGCCGCGGTCCGCCCTCGAAAAGCATATGTCCGGCCGGCACGCTGTGAAGATTCTCGTGGTGGCCGTGCCCCTGTAGCTTTAGCTTCGACGTAATTCTTGGGCTAGCGCCTTAGCCTGCAACGCGTCGTAACCAACGGCTAAGTCAGCGCCGCGGTGAGGCTCTGCACGACATCGTCCTGATCGCGCCAGTCGACGAGCGGACTCAGTGGGAGACTGAGCGTGCGATTTGATATGTCGGTCGCAACCGGCAAGCTTTCGGGTGCGATTTCGTAGCGGTCCCTGTAGTAAGGGTGCAGGTGGACGCCGCGATAGTGAACGCCGACGCCGATCTTGTCGCTGTGTAAACGGTCGAGGACGTGATCGCGCGACAGACGCGCATCGTCGCCGACCTGGACTTGGTAGAGGTGATGGGCGTGGCGCATGGCATTTGCTGGCGGGGGCGGGGTGGCAACCGGGAGGTGACGCAACAGCCGGTCGTATCGAACTGACATCGCGGCGCGCTGTTCGATCCAGCTATCAAGCTTTGGTAGCTGGTGGATCCCGATGGCGGCCTGCACATCGGTCATGTTGAACTTGAATCCGGGCTGGACAACTTCGTAATGCCTGAACCCTGCGTCGGAGAACCTGCGCCAGGCGTCGGTGCTCAGACCATGAAGTGCCAAGCGCTCGACTTGCTCAGCGATGGCGAGGTCGTCGGTAGCGATCGCGCCGCCCTCAATGGTCGTGATGTTTTTTGTGACATAGAACGAAAACGCGGCAACATTGCCGTGAGCGCCGATTTTGCGGCCGCCCCATTCGGCGCCGATCGCGTGTGCCGCATCCTCGATGACGTGGAGCCCGTTTCTGTCAGTTAGGTCGGCGAGTCGATCGAGATCGACCGGCCTTCCCGCCAGGTGAACCGGCATGATCGCCTTCGTACGCTCGGTGATCGCCTGTGCGGCCGCGTCGAGGTCGATCAGGCCGGTTTCCGAGTCGCTGTCAACCAGCACCGGCCGAGCTCCAATGTTCTCGATGGCGTTCGCCGACGCGACGAACGTCATCGCCGGCACGATCACCTCGTCTCCAGGGCCGATGTCGAGCGCCTTCATGGAAAGACACAGGGCAGCGGTGCAGGAGGAAACGCAGCGCACGTGCTTCGCGCCGAGATAAGCCTCAAGCATGCGTTCGAGTCGCGCGACGTTGGGGCCGGTTCCGACCCATCCGGACCGCAACGAGGCGACCACTTCGTCGATCTCCTCTTGACCGATCAGCGGTTTTCCGAATGTAAGAAACTCGTCGCGCACTGGTTCCTTTCGATGGATCTAGTCGGTCTGGGTATCAACGTGAGAGCCGAGCCCGAGCCTAACGTGAGTGTTGAATATGGGCCGGCATACACTATTGAGAATGCGCCACGCATTCGGAAAGCTGTATTTCACGACTTCGAGCAGTCTCCACGTGTACCCATCGCAACGGCTCAATTCGCCTGACAATCGGCAGTTGCTCGTGATCGGCGCGCTGTTTGCGTTTTTCGCGCTTGCACATCCGAGCGTTGCCTCGGCTCGAACCCCAGAAGGCTTCTTCGGGATTTCGGCTCCCCACATGTCGGCGTCGACGTTGGATCAACAGTCGCGCACGCTCGCCGTGACACGCAACAGTGGAGTCGAAACCGTCGAGTTGGTCTTCAACTGGGCAGATATTGAACCGCGGGCGGGCGAATACTGGTTTGACAAAATGGACGGTGCGGTGGCGGCGGCGGCGCAGAACGGTCTCGCGATCAATGCCGCGATCCTCGGCGCGCCGGCGTGGGCGTCGTCGGCGCCTGCGAACGCCCAGGGTGGGTTCTATCCCCCTAAACGCGTCGGCGACTTCGCCCGCTTCGCCGCAAAACTAGTCGAACGATACGGGCCAAATGGTGAGTACTGGTCAACGTTTGATCGGTGGAGCGACCCATACACAGTCAAGCCGATCAAGGTCTGGCGCATCTGGAACGAACCCAGTCTGCCGGTCTGGTGGAGACCTCGCCCAAATGCGCGTGCTTACGTGCGGCTATTGGCGGCGGCTCGCAGATCCATCCTCCGCGTCGACTCCTCCGCGAAGGTTCTGACGGCGGGAATACCAGATTCCAAACTCGGGGTGCCGATGGACAGGTTTATTCGCGGAATGTACAGAGCTGGCGGTGCCCGGGTCATCGACAATCTCGCCCTCAACCCATACGCCGCAAATTACAAGGGCATACTCGGTGCCCTCCGGCGAACTCGTATCACTCAAAAGCGCTATCGAGACCTGTCGGCGAAGATCTGGATAACCGAATTTGGCTGGGCCGACAGTGGACCGCCGGGTGCGTTCACGACCACTTCGCGAGGCCAGGCGCGGAGAATACGCGACGCGGTGCGGATGCTTGTGGGAGTACGCGTGCGATTCAACATCGCGGGAGTGAACTACTTCGCGATGCGTGACCAAGAACCGACTCCGAACAGCGATTTTTGGGGCAGGCACACCGGTCTGTTCCGGCTCGATGGAAGAGCAAAACAAGCCTGGTCGACCTATTACACCGAGGCGCGCCGCGCGCGCGGCGTCAGGGGTTCAAAGCCGCCGAATCGACTGCCGTCGATCGGCGACTGAACGCGGCCGGCTTTCACTGTCCGTGACGTCGTTTTATTCGTCTGCCTACGGCGTCGCCGATGCGAGGCCTTGCCATGAGCAATGTCAGTTGAGCCAAGCAGATCACGACAAGCACCACGGTTAGATTTCGGCGACTTGAAATTGTCTGAAGAGCCGCATGAATCCACGTTCCCGGCGCGGCACGCGGCGTGTCCTGTCGCGTATATGCGTTATCTGCGTCCGCGCGAAGGTCTTCGCGTCCGCCGGCCCGTCTGTCGCCAAACCGACTTGTGCGCCGTCCCCGCCGGGCCTCGGCGTCGGCCGACCGCGGATTCGCCAACAAGACCTGCAGTCGTTGCACTAGCTTGTCCGGGCTGCCGACCCGAGGGTCTCCGGGGGTATCCGTCTTGGGATCCTCGAACGGAAGGCTCTCGCAGTATTGATCCAACGATGCGTTGTCCGAGTCGGTCGAACATCCATATGCCACTTGAGTCGTGTAAATCGCAAATGCAGCCATGCAAGCCAGACTGACCGCGATAGTGAGGCGCCGGCGATTTCGTTTGGACCGCGGCTGATGACTGAAATCAAACGTGAGTCGGGAAGTCGGGGTGTGCGTCACGGGCTCGTATTCTGCGTTTTCGCTTCGCTGGTTGTGTACTACGCGCTCAGTGGTGGAGCCTACGATACGGCCAATCGGCACGAAGCCGCCATCGCGATCTGGTTTGCACTCGGACTCTCGGTGGCGTTTGGGACGCTGCCGGCAGGACAACCGCGCCGCGCGCAGACACTT
Source organism: Solirubrobacterales bacterium (assembly GCA_049274915.1). Lineage (GTDB taxonomy): Bacteria > Actinomycetota > Thermoleophilia > Solirubrobacterales > JACPNS01 > JACPNS01. The sequence goes on along the minus strand of JBASTN010000093.1, from coordinate 11,020 downwards.
CCGCCATTGCTCCTGGCCATCTTCGCCATATCGACGGCCTCCGCGCTGTTGTGGACAGGTAGCGCAGAGCGCACCGGCGCCGAACTCGGCCGCGTCTTGTTCTACCTGGGATTGGTGCTGCTTGTCGGATCGGTGGTACACAACGGCAATTGGCGTCCCGCGGCCGGCGGTCTGACGACCGGGGTCCTGACGGTGACAATTCTCGCCGTGGCCAGTCGTCTGCTACCCGACGCGTTCCCGACCGACGAGGCGTCCCTGCAGTTCGAGACGGCAAGACTCTCGTATCCGCTCAACTACTGGAACGCCGTCGCCGCATGGGGCGCTGTCTCGGTCACGTTGGCCGTCGCTCAGAGTGCTCATGCCCGCACGTTGCCGGTGCGGGCGCTGCTCCTCGCTACGACGCCAATCTCCGCGGCCGCGATCTATCTGACCTATTCGCGTGGCGGTCTAGCGGCGGCGTTGCTGGGGGTCTGCGCTGTGATCGCGTTCGGTAGGAACCGCTGGCTTACCGCGATACATGCGACGGCCGCCGCCGCCGCCGCCGCATTGGTGGTCGTCAGCATCCGGGCGGCCCCCGAGGTAGCAAACGCGACGGGCGACGCGGGAGCAACCTGGATTGCCGTGGCGCTGCTGGGAGCCGCCGCACTGTGCGCGGCGGTTGTCGTGGTGACTTCGACGCTCAAATGCGAGCGTCTGCGACTTTCGCCTCGAGCCGCGCGCGCTTGCACGATTGGCTCCGTTACAGTCGCGCTGTTGGTCGCCGGCACGGTTGGACGTGGGCCGATCACGGGAGCGTGGGACCAGTTCCGTGTCCGGGCCGAGATCACCAGCAGCGATCCGGGTGCCAGACTGGCGACGCTCAGCGGCGACCGTTACGCGATTTGGTCGTCCGCAGTCGACGCGTTTACCAGTCATCCCGTCCGCGGGATAGGCCCGGGCACCTTTGAGTTTTGGTGGAACGAGCACGGAGGCGAGGCGTATCTCAAAGACGCGCATTCTCTCTACCTGGAAGTCGCCGCGGAACTTGGTGTGATCGGTGTTGCTCTACTGCTTGCCATCGTCGCGGCCTTTGCACTATGTGGGTTTCACGCGCGCAGGGGACTATCCGAAGCGGATGACCTTGGAGTTCACGCGAGCCTGATGGGCGTCTTCATCGTTTTCATTGCCTACGCCGGCGTTGACTGGATGTGGGAGGTAACCGCCTTCACCGGCCTCTGCCTTGCCGCTGTCGTCATCGCCTGCGCGGGTGCCCAACAGCGGGCGGAGCACCCGCTCGGGATCGGGTGGCGCTTGGGGGTGGCGGGGGTGGCGGCGCTCGTCTGCGTAACACTCGCGCCGGCTCTTGTCTCGAACTCCGCAATCGGCGACAGCCGTGGGGCCGTCGCCTCGGGTGATCTTGTGCGGGCACTCGAACTTGCTGACGAAGCGGTTCGCGCCGAGCCCTGGGCCGCCAGCCCATACGTGCAGCGCGCCGCCGTCATGGAACGCGGTGGCGCGACTGAGGCCGCGATCGTCGATCTTGCGCGAGCGATCGGCCGAGAGCCAGGTAACTGGCGTCACTATTTGATGTTGAGCCGGATGCAGTTGAAATCCGGTGATTCGCAGGCCGCACTTCGTTCATTTCGCAGGGGCCGAGCGGTTAGGCCGCAGTCGCCATATTTTGCCGCGCCGATCGGCGAATGATCGTTAAATACTCAGCGGATGCGGACGCGCGCCACCGGTGATTTCGTCAGGCCGGGCGCCACGAGACCGGCGATCACGCCACAGCCGTAACAAATGTGTACCGTCGCGAGCGCGAGACCGGCGGGGACGGCGTGGACTCGCGGCTGACGGTGTCCCACGACCGCGCCCGCCGCTCCGTAGATGCCCGCCAACACCGCCGCGGGTCGGCGAGTCCTGCCCGACGCCGCCAGCGCCACAGTGCCGGCGGCGCAGACCGTCTGCAGCGCGGGCACCGCTGAACGCAGCGGAAACAATCGCGTCTCACGCGCGACGATTGACTTCCAGAGGCCGTACTGGAAGTACTGTGCGGCTAGACCTCGAAATCGTTCACGCGGTTTGTAGTACGCGGTCACATCGGTCGCCGCCTTGATGCTCGCCCCCGCTTGAATCGCACGCATGCTGAACTCGTCATCCTGGTTGCGAGTCAGCCGCAGATCAAACCCACCGAGCTCGCGCACCTGACGCGTACGCCACACGGCGAATGGATGATGCGGTATGGAAACCAGACGAGTGGAACGATTCGGAGCAAGAGATCGAAATCCACGGCCAACGCCCAGCGGATGGCTGACGGCCGCGGCGATAGCCGAGGCGACGACTCCAACGGCGTCGGTTTCCAGCCTGCCACCGACCGCGGTGGTGGCCCCGTCGCCGACGGCTGCGTCCATGCAGCGCTCGAGATAGCCGGGCGAGAACCGGATCCGCCCGTCTAAACGCGTGAACCACTGGCACCGGCTTCGCTCTAGGGCCGCGTTGAGCGCGTAGGGCACCGTGCGACTCGGGTTCTTGAGAACCTCGAATCCGCCCCACTCGTAGCGGCATGCAAATTCGCGGCATATCTCGACGGTCCGGTCAGCGCTGCCGCCATCGTAGACGAGGACCTCGATGCGAGAGGGGCCCACCGACTGCGCAGCGAGGCTTGCGAGCGCGGATGCGACATCGCCGGCTTCGTCGCGCACCGGGACCACGACCGTTATTCCGTCGGTCGCCATCGTCTTGCTGCCGGCCGGTGCCGTCATCGCGACTCACCCGCGGACGACTCGAGTCGCTCATAGAGCAGGCGATAGCGTTCGATGATCGCCGCGGCGCCGTACGTCTGGCGAGCGCGACGCCGCCCATCCCGGCCCATCTGCTCACGTAACGGTGCGTCGTGATAGAGATCTTCCAGGGCCCCCGCTAAGCCGCTGACGTCTCCCGGGCGCACGAGCAACCCAGTCTCGCCATGGACGATCACCTCCCTAGCCCCACCGACGTCAAACGCGATTGCTGGCCTGCCACAGGCGGCTGCCTCGGCCAGAATCAGGCCGAACCCCTCCCACCTCGACGGCAACAGCACGACGTCGGCACGCGTGAGCCAGCTGAGTAGGTCGTTGCGCCGCCCGTGGAAGCGAATCACAGCTTCAAGTCCGTGGTGCGCGACGCGGTCTCGCGACTCATCGAGCAGCGGTCCTTCGCCCAGCAGGTCGAGCGTGAATCGCCCCGGTTGGCGCTGCTCGAGCAGTGCCAACGCCTCGATCGCGAAGCGGTGCCCCTTGACCTCGGTGAAGTGCGCGGCCATCAGAACCGAGATGCGGCGATCCCGGTCCTGCGGCGGCGCGACACCAAACATCTCGTCGGCCACGAAGTTCGGGATCACCTCGATCCGGCCTCGCGCGATGCCGACATCTCTGACAAGCAGCTCACGAACCGCCTGCGAGTCGACGACCACTGAGTCCCAAAGGTGTTGTAAGAAGCGGTCGGCCCATCGTTCGATTGCGGGATAGTAAACACGGTGCAATGTCGCGATCGAGGCTATGCCGAGTTCGCGCGCGACTATTCCGGCACTAATGCTTGATCGCCATGCGTGTCCCTGAATGACAGAGACTCCGGATGCCAGCGCGAGGCGCCTGACCAAACGCCGGGCGCGAAATCCGTCGAGGACACCGCGGCCGGTGAGGTGAGGCCGCCAGATAGGGACCGCATTCGCGGAAAGCGACTCAATGAATGACTCGTCGCACTCGCCGAGTGCGACGATCTGATGGTCATCGCCACTTTTCACGAAATCCCTCGCGACCTGGAGCGTCATCTTCTCTGACCCGCCGGGAACGAGTTGCCCAATGACGTGCAGCGTGCTCATCCAACGGCGCTCATCAGGTCACGCAAACCGTTCAGGAGTGAGTCCTCTGGAAATCGTCGATGCTGATCGACAAAAACGCGCTCGTCCCAGAGTTCGACGATGCGCTCGAGTCGACGCGGTGGCCGCGGCAGCGTGCGAACCAACGGGACCGCCGCCCGTGCGCAGGCTTCTAACGACCGCGGGGCTGGACGAACCGAGCGGCCTGTTACGTCGGCCAAAAGGGCAACGAAATCGCCCCATGGGCGCGGTGTCGCAAGATGCACAACCGCCCCGTCGTCAGCTTCGGCCGCGCACGACACGAGTACCTCGACGATGTCGGATACCCAAACGAAATTCGCCCACAGTCGCGGGCGGTCTGGGATCGGAAGCGGTTTGCCGTCGGCAAAATATCGCACTAGCGTTTGCAGCCGGCCACGAGGATCGGCGCCACCGAAGACCTTGGCGGGCCGGGCGACTACGACGTTGGATCCGGCCTCCAGGACAGCCCGCTCCCCGGCGAGTTTGCTTTTTCCGTAACTGCTGCGCGGCGTGGGTGGCGTCAGTTCGTCTATACGCCCCCGGACGATTCCGTCAAATACAGCCATACTGGAAAGGTGGACCAAGCGGGAACCCGCGCGAGCTGTGGCTATGGCGACGCGGCGCGCGTACAAGACGTTTGTCGCCCAGAGCTGTTCCCTGTCACGGCCGTAGTACCCGACGCAGTTGATTACTAGGTCGCCAGTCTTCAAGGGACCATGCTCGGCCTCGAGCTGATCAATATCGCGAGCAGCCAGTACGGTACCGGCCGATGCGCGGTCGCCGAGTCCACGCAGGATCTCGCCGCCGAGGTATCCACTTGCGCCAAGCACGACGGTTCGCGTCATTTTGTCCGACTCGCCACTCTCAGCATCATGGTGAACTCGTAAGGAAGGTTGCGACCGAGCAAGTGTCCGGCGCGGCGCAGCCAGCCGTCGAGGGGCGTGCGTCCAGCGGCTACACGTTCTCGGCTGTCGGAGCGCCAGGTGTCAATTGGGTCCAGACCGCGTTGTCGCGCAAGCATCGCCAGCGACTCGACGGTGAAGTGGTGGTAGTGCTCCTCCGGGTTAGTTGGATGACAGAACTTGAGATACGAGTTCCCGAATACACGCCACACGAAGCTGCCGGCTAGAGCCTGAAAGATCCGAGCGTCCGGGACGCGGACAATCAGTACGCCTGAGGGTCCCAGCAGGGGGAGCAATTTTGCGAGCATCGTCGACGGGTCTTCGATGTGTTCGAGCACGTCCCACATGGTGATTGCATCAAATGGCGAATGCGCGTACACTTCTTCCAAGCGGGCATAGACGTGTTCTGTGACCTCTGGCAACGCGCGTTCACGCACCAGTTCCCCGGGTTCAATTCCATAGACGCCCCATCCGCGCTCCTTGGCCATGACCAGAAAGTGCCCGTAGTTGCAGCCGATGTCGAGCAATTTGCCCCCGCCGACGACCGGCACTCGATCGAGCGTGCGGCGGTAGGCATGCTGGCGGGCCGGCAGATACATGCGCACGTACTCGCGCATCGCCGCCCCCGAGGCCGCGTACTCCTCGTGGCCGACGCTCCGAGCGGTGTACACGGTGGCCCCGTGCCCGCACTGACCGCATAGGTTGACCGACGCTCGGTCGAGACGCAGTCGCAACGTTTTCGTCTCGTGCCCGCACACGACGCACGCCATCTCAAGCATCCCGATGGCGCTGGATTATCAAAACGCCGCCAGCGCAAGTGATAATCATCGTGATGACTACGGTGGCCATACCCCAGCCGTCATTGAGAAAGATCAGGCCCGCCAGAAGCGCGACTCCAAGCATCATCGTGCCGTCGGCACGCGGTCGAGCCACAATCAATTCGTGTGCGGTCCTCACCAGCACTCCGATGAGCAAGCCGCCGCACAGTATCGCTGCCGCGCCGCCGATCAGCCACAACTCGCCGGGCAATGAAATCACACCCACGTCGGTCGTCGAGTGAAGGCCGGACAGGAGGTAGTCGTTGGTGAATCGCGCGGCGGGCGAGAGCGGCTTCTGCTCCCAAAACGCTCTCGGAACAATCGTCAGAGCGAAGTCGACGATCGGCCGCCACGGATCGTCGCTCGACCCGTACGGGCTGACAATCATCAGGCTCTCGAAATGGAAGAAGCGAGATGACAGGTTGGCCCAGAACTCCCGCCAGTAATCGCCGGCCAATAACGCGCTGAAGCGAACTCCGCCGGATCCTCTGACGAGATATACGAATGGAGTCATCACCGCGAACAAGGCTGCCGCGGCGCCAAGCGCGACAGCCCCCCGCCGCGGCATCAAAAAGAAGCAGAACAACAGAACGATCAGGGCGGGGATTGCCACCGTAGCCTTGAGCCAATACGACAGTCCGATAGCCGTCCCCGCAATCACAGTTAGTGCTTCTACCGCGGGCCACGGTTCGCGAACGCCAATCCTGATTCTGCGCGCGGTAAGTAGCGCTGCGGCGCCTGTCGGCAGGGTCGCAAGCGCGTGTAGGTACCAGCGGCTAAGCCCCGCTTGACCGATTGATTTCAGCGAGTCGAGATAGCCGCCATAGCCACCGTAGGTCCACATTTCGATGGCATATGCGCCGACGCCCACGATGGTAATCGCCCACAAAATGGTTCGTGGACGCCGCGCGTTAAGTGAAGGGAACGCGAGCTTCGGCGTGCGATGAGCAAGCCGCGTCCCCAACGGCAATAGACAGCCCGCGAAAATCGCTGCGAGTAACGCGATCGAAATTGCGAGCGACGTGCCAAATCCATCGTGCCAGATCGGCGATCCGCCGCCGTCCTCGTCAAAGTATGGCAACGGCTGGGCGGACGAACTGATACCCGGGGTAGCCAGCGCGGCGTCGATCCGGATGGCGCCGCTGGTCGGCTGTCCGGGTCGTGTGCGGACGACTATGGCGGGGACCGCAACAGCCGCGGAGTCCGGGGCAATCCCTATCCCATAGAGTCGCGTCCACTGGGTCGTCCGCGAGTCCGCGACGCCTAGCTCCGCTCGCGGGCCGTCGGCGAGTTCACTGCTGACCAGACGACCAGCGACGGAGTAGTACTGGATGTAGAGCTGAAGCCGAGAGGACCGCTCGAATGACGGCAGCGGCTTAACCGCCGCCGACACGGCCAACTTCTGTCGCGCGAAAACCGGGGCGCCCCGTAGGTGGTCGCCTAGCTCTAACGCCACATAGTTCCCGCCTGTTCTGTCCTGGTAGGTAGCTTCAAGCGAAGCGTCGCCGACGGACGCGTCGGAAACGACACGACGGGCTTGCGCCATGACCGTGGCTTCGGCGGGACTCGACTGGCCAGTGCGGCTGACAGATATGTGCCATACAACACGATTATCTTCGATCGATGGGTTGGGGACGTAGTTGGTCAGGATCGGCGCTTCGCTGGCGCTCTGAGGCAATAGTGGCTTGACGGCGCGAGTCTCTTCGGCGTGCCGATCGTAAGAGAAAAAACGCCCCTCCTCGCCGACATAGAGCGGCACGGCTCTTATAAGGAGAATTGTGGTGAAGGCGAGAGCAAACAGGACAAGCGGCCCAATCGGAGCGGCACGCTCGCCTGAGCCGCCGTCGAGCAGACGACCGATCGGGATGCTGGCGCAGGTCAGACTGACCAGGACGGCAATCTGTGCGCCCGGGTCAATTAGGTTAGGTGCCAACAAGAAGAAGAGACTTATTCCCAGCAACGCCATGAGCGATATGCGCGTCGAGGTGACGCTTGCGTGGCGCCACGGCCACCGGCTAGACCGTGCGGGCGTCATTTCGACGTATTCGACATCGAGGCGGACCGCGCCCGGCCGAAGAGTCGGGATCGCAGTTCCACCAACCATTGTCTGCGTAGCGCCACGAGCATGCCAGTCAAAATCATGGCAACCGCCAGTACCGACAGCCCCACCACCAGGGGACCACGGCTTGCGCTGAATACGCCGAGCGGGACAGCCGTGCCAAGCGCGACCACACCGAATACCGCGTGCTGGCGGTCGATCATGCCGCTTACATGGTGGCGCGTAAACCAGAAGGTGATCGTCCCGGCAAAGGTAAGAGCGGCTGCGACCGAGACCGAGGCGGCGACCGGCGCGGCGATCGGAAGCGTCACAAGCGTCACGGGCAGAAGAACGATCAGGAGCAAGAGAGCGCCCGTCACCGCGATGCTGCTCAACGGTCGCGTGTCAATGGCGTCCAAGTAGGACCGGAAAATCAAATAGAAGACGTAGCCGGGAATCGCGAACGCCGCTACCTCGGTGGCATGGACCGCGGACGCCGGCGCGCTCGGCAGCCAGAACCCGACTATCAACGGGCTGGCGACGAAGAACACGGCGGCCACGCCGATCGACATGTCGATAGCCGCGTGAGAAAGGAGCCGGTACCTGCGCTCCTCGACGCCGCGAGCAGACGCCGCTTCGGTCGCCACATGGGGCAGGAGGACGACGCCTAGCGGGACTGCGAACACGCTCACAAGATTGACGCTGCTCTGGACCACCGCCGTATAGCCAGCGTCGACCGCACCGGCCCAGTGAACCACAGCGATTGGCGCGAGCGAGAAAAGCGCGACGACCGACAGGTCGCCAGGCGTACGGACCAAGCCGAACTTAAGTAGTTCACAGCCACGCGCAAGTACAACCCGTGGCGATGGCCAGGTTCGCAATGGCAGGGCTGGCAGATGGACGAGAAGCGTGATCAGGATGATTACGGCGATACCTGTGTTGAGTGTCCACATGAAGCGCACGAGATCGGTGGAACCGAGGGCGGCGACGGTTACCGGAACGACCCCGATCACGCTGAGTTCCAAAAGATTCGCCCGGGTCATCGCCAGACGGCCTCGAAACACCGAGTAGACAATCTGGAACATTGTCATTGCCAACGTGAACCCGGCAAGCGCCTGCGCCAGCGCAATCGCCTTGGCGTCCCCGAACACCACAAGCGCTACGAGATGAGGAAACAGGAGAATCAAGATTGTGATTGAGATGCCGATCGACGCCGTGATGGCAACCCCGGCGATCGCGTACTCCGCCTGACGTCCCGATTTCCCGGCGAGCGCGAGCGCTACGTACCTTGGCGTCGCGACGCTGAGTCCCATGAGCGCGAGCGGCTGTAGGAGCGCCATGCTCCGTCGTTCGAGCGAGTAAAGACCAAGATCAAACTCGCCGAGCCGACGACTGATGATCGCCAGGCTGAGTGCGTTGAGCGACACACTCACACCCTGCGCCGCTGACGTACTCAGCAAATCTCTCAACAGGGATGGGGTTCGAAATTGGCCCCCGGTACCGAAGCGCGATCCGATCATGGAACGAGGCCGGTGGGCCTCGCCTCGGTGGTGTTCACGAAGTTCACGGAGCACCTATCGCGCATTTTCTGGCGAACGCGGTGTCATGTTGGCGGCGCCAGGTGGAAAAAGCAACGAAAGCCGTCTGGCCCGCAACACCGGTACCCGCGATAGGAGTCGGTAGGCCCGCGGTGTCGTGCGCCCGAGTCGCCGAGCGAGCGGCGGGATCAGTGAAATCGTCTCGCTTTCAAACCGAAATCCAGGGAACAGCTTGCGCGCATCACGGATCGATGTCGAGCGAACGTCGCCGTTGAACGGATTCGGGTAGCGCGTGTCGTACAAAACGATCACTCCCTGCGGGCTAAGGGCTCGAGCGGCAGTCTCGCAGACGGCGGTCGAGAGGGCCGGGTCGAGAATCGAGCTGACGATCATGCTCATGCAGACAAGGTCGAATGAGCCCGCCGCAAACCCAATCGAGCCGGCATCACCACATTCGAACTGTGCCCCCGGAAGCGTGGCGCGGGCACGGGCGATGCGCTCTTCGATCAGGTCGACGCCCACACAGAGGCTCGGATCGGCCCCGAGTTCCGTCAGCCAGCGCAGTAGTTCTCCATTTCCGCAGCCGAGATCAAGAATGCGGGTTCGTGGCGTCGGCTGCCCGAGCGCCCGCAGTCGAATCGCAAGACGAGACCGCCATTCCGCGATCAGCCACTGCAGCCCCTCGTTTTGGGGATCTCGCTTGTCGAATTCGCCGTCGTCGTTGGCGTATCGTTGATAAGCGAGCCGGATGCGTTCCAACTCCAGGTCCGAGCAGTCATTTGACGAAGTGTCGACGACCGCGGCGCCGGGGATGGAGGCAACCATTTAGTGCACCCCTTTGCCTAAACTCGCATCGCGCAGCGTACGGATGATGGTGACGACGTCAAGTCGGAGGCACCTCTGCTCGACGTACTCGAGATCCATCTGTACGGTTTCCGCGAACGACAGGCAATCGCGACCCCGTGCTTTCGACGGGCTGGTAACGCCTGGACGCACGGACAGAATCGACTGAAGGTCTGAGCCGTAGAGTGGCGCGAGTTCGGGGATGTCCGGACGCGGGCCGACCACGCTCATATCGCCACGCAGAACATTCCAGAAGTTCGGCAGCTCGTCGATCGAGAACTTGCGCAGCACCTTCCCGACGCGTGTTATGCGCGGATCGTCCTCGTTATGAAAGAAAAACCTGTCGCGGTCGTTGAGGTCGGACGGATACTCGTAGCATTCGGGAAATCGCTCGCGGGCGTCAACATACATACCGCGCAGCTTCACCAAATAGAACTCCGTGCCATGAATCCCCATCCGGCGCTGACGAAACAATGGCGAACCCGGCGATTCGATCGAGATAGCGACCATCGCGGCGAGCACAATCGGCCCGGTCAGGCAAAGCACCAAAAACGAGAAAACGATATCGAAACAACGCCTCAACACCAGGCGGACTATAACTCCCCGTCAAGTCGCCGCAATTCGAGTCCTGAGGGACAGTCCGGCTCAGCGGGTCACACGCGCGATCACAACACCGCCCGTTGGGCGAGCTGGCCACGATGCTTATGCGCCGCGTGACCTACGAAGAGCTGGCCGCGCCAGCCGTCACGATGTCGTCTCGGCCCGACACACCGAGGCACAGAGACTACGCCGGGTTGCGGGGAACTCCGCAGCGGGACTGAAACGCTAATTCAGGGACACTTCGGGCGCGAGGAGCGGGTCACACTTTCGCCGGATCGCGTGACGACGGCCAATCCGGCTTTAACCGCCGCTCACCGAGAGCGACGAAAAACGTCGACGGCCAGGCCGTGGGCGGCGGTCAGCAGTCTGCCATCGTTGGTCCAAAGCGCTTCGCAACGGTGAATCTGAGCGGCCGCCAGGTGCAACGC
>JBASTN010000092.1:0-23418 GCA_049274915.1 Solirubrobacterales bacterium | reverse complement strand
GGCTGCGCCGATCGCCAACGTCCCAACCGGCACCCCGGCCGGCATCTGCGCGATCGAAAGCAGCGAATCGAGGCCGCTGAGCGCTCGCGATTGAACCGGCACGCCGAGTACAGGGAGTGAAGTCTTGGCGGCGACCATGCCGGGCAGATGGGCCGCTCCGCCGGCTCCGGCGATGATCACTTGAAGACCGCGGTCACGCGCATCAGCGGCATACTCGAACAGCCGGTCCGGTGTGCGGTGGGCCGACACGATGCGCACTTCGTGGGCGATCCCGAGATCTTCGAGCACGCCGACCGCGTTCGACATCGTCTCCCAATCGGATTGTGATCCCATGATCACGCCGACGAGAGGCGCTGAACTGTCGTTTTGCGCGTCACTGCTCATCGTCGGCGCAAGATAACAGGCATGCGGCAACTCGCCCCGGGGCGCCGCGTGATACGAATAGGCGTCCCGATCCATCCCACAGCCCACCTCGCTGACCACCTCACTGTCCACCTCACTGACCACCTTGCTGGGAGGTACCTCGGAATCATGCGTTTTAGAACTCTTATTACCCTTGTGATCGCTGCGCTGATGCTGCTCGCAGTTGCTGGCTGCGGCGACGACGACAACGGCTCAGACTCGGCTGCCACACCCGCTCCGACCGAGCAGACAGCGACCGAAGACGATGCCGGTTCCGGCGACGCACTCGCCCTCGCAGCCGACCCCGACGGCGGACTCTCGTACGACAAAGATGCGCTGACGGCACCGGCCGGTGCGATCACGGTCGACTTCACCAACGATTCGTCAGTGCCCCACGATGTCGTGGTCGAGGACGCGGATGAGAAAGAGTTGGGCAAGACCGACCAGATCACAGAGTCGAAAGCCGCGCTCGAACTCACTGATGTCGCTGCGGGCGATTACACGTTCTACTGCTCCGTACCTGGTCACCAACAGGCGGGCATGAAAGGCACACTGAAGGTTGAGTAGGCCCAGCGACGCCGGCGTTCCCGAGACGGATTTCTCGGAACGCCGGCTACTTGATCTCGCCTATGACAACCTCGCGCCGTATCTGCGGCGCTTCGCGACTGCGGCGCCAAGTTCTTCTTCGATTGAGCTCGGCGGCGTTGTCGGCTGCATCATGCCGTCGTGTCCGCGGCGTTCGTTGCTCAACTGCGTCACCTATGACCGCTCCCGGCCGGACGAGTTGGTCGGGAACCTCGACCGGCTGCGTTCGATGTACGCCGACGCCGGTGTCGGTGCCTGGGGCATATGGATGCTCGATGGTGAGGTAGAGCTCGCCCGCGAACTGACGGCGGCGGGGCTGAAGCTGGATTCCACTCCGGCCGCGATGACCGCGCCGATGACAGAGCTGCGCCTCGGCTCAGGCCGTGCGGATGTCGAAATCAGCGACGACTGGGACCCAGCCGCGATGGCGCGGCTCAATGCGATTGCCTACGGCTTGCCCGACGACGAGTTCGCGGCGCTCGGCGGCCTCGCGGCAGAAGACGACATGTTCATGTTCAGTGCGATCGTCGAGGGCGAACGGGTGGCGTGCAACCTGGTTCAGCATCTACCCGGCGGCGACTGTTCGGTCTACTTCGTCGCGACTGCGCCGGCCCACCGCAGCCAAGGCCTGGGGCGAGCCGTGATGGAAGCGTCGCTGCATCACGCGTGCGACGCGGGGTGTGTGACTACGTCGTTGCAGGCCTCGGACAAGGGGTTCCCGATGTATCTAAAACTCGGATATCGCGACCTCGGCCGCAAAGTAGAGCTTTGGGAGCACCGGGCAGGAGAGGGCCAGGCTTGAGCGTTCGAGGCTTGTGCGGCGAGATTTGAGGGTTTAAGCACGACAAAGGCGGCCTCTCGGCCGCCTTTGTCTGCTCACTTGCTCTCGGATGCCATTCGCTTTGACAGGGACATTGAGGGGATCTGCCTGCGATTCGCTCGTTCAATCCATCGCTGCAGACGAAAAACTCGCTCGCACGAATAACTCGCTCACGAAACCGGACTGGGGGGAGGCCGGATGCGACGGATTGACGTTGTGGCAACAGTGTGCCCGACGCGCGTTTATCCCAAATGAGTTGCGCATTAAAGCCGTGTTAGGCGATTTCGAGGTGCGCGGCTATCGTTCTGCCCGATGATCGATCCGACAAGAACGGCGCTCGGAACATGGAGCGGTGGCCGCTTCATGCATTTCGGCGCAGAGCTCGACCACGACCGGCTTGTCGCGCTGCTGCGCCCCGACGACAAGCTGCAGACGATCCTGACCGCAGATGTCTACGGCACCGGCGAGGCCGACGAGCTCACGCGCGAGGCGACGGCCGGACTAGCTCGTGACAGCTACTGCCTAGTCGGCGCGATCGGCCACGATTTCTACAACGGCGAGCGCGAAGGCGCCAAGGGCTTCCCGCGCTTCACCGACCCTCGCCTGCGCGGCCCCGAGGCGTACGCCGACTACATCCGCATGGCGACCGAACGCAGCCTTGAGCGCATCGGCGCCGACTCATTCGACTTGCTGCTGCTGCACAACCCCGACCGCACCGGCTTCGTAAGCGAGGCGGTCTGGGATGGAATGACGGCAGCACGCGACGCCGGCCTGACCCGCCTGCTCGGCGTTGCCCCCGGCCCGGCGAACGGCTTCACTCTCGATCTGATCGAATGCTTCGAGCGCTTTGGGTCGATCATCGATTGGGCGATGGTGATTCTCAATCCGTTTGAGCCCTGGCCGGGCGAGTTGGTTTTGCCGGCTGCCGAACGCCACAACGTCAAGCTGATTACGCGAGTCGTCGACTACGGCGGTCTGTTTCACGACGACGTTCGCCCTGGTCACGAGTTCGCCGAGTACGACCACCGTAAGTTTCGCCCGGCCGGCTGGGTCGAGCGCGGGATCGAACGAATCGAACGGATCCGCCCGATCGCTGATCGGTATGGCATCACGCCGCTACAGCTCGCCTGCCTGTGGAATCTTTCGCACGGCCCCGTCGAAACGGTCGTGCCGACACTGATCGAGGAGATCGGCGGCGGCAAGACAATCGAGGACAAACGCGCCGAGCTGGCTGCGCTGCCCGCGCACAACCCTTTGACTGACGCAGACGTCGCAGAGCTCCGCGCGATCGGCGACAACGAGGGATCGATGCGCCTGAAGGGTGCCTCGCCTGACAACGACGGCAAGGTCATGCCCGATAGCTGGCCGCTGACCGACGAGCTCACCGAGCTGGCCGAGCGCTGGTCGATCGAGCCGCAGCGCCAGCTCGCGCACGCCGCTGGCTGACGGCATAGTTCTGGCCGTTGGCCGACCTGGGTAAAGCTTTACGGTCTCCTGCCGATGCGATTACCGGGTATGACCGCTGAACCTGATTCACGTTCCCCGAAGCATCTGCGCCTCGCGCTTGCACTGAGCCTTTTCGCACTGAGCGGGCTACTGCTGGCCGGCTGCACGTGGACCGGCAAAGGCAAAGAGGTAGCCGATGCGTTCGAGAAGACCGCCGCGATCAAGACTGCCACCTACTCCGGCTCCATGAAGATGCAGATCGTTGGTGCGCCCGGCACTGCGGCCGGCGATGACACGTTCGATATGACCTTCACCGGAGCAGCCGATTCAACCAACCCGGCGGCGCCGAAGGCTTCGATGACGATGGAGATGATGGGCGAGCGCATCGAGGTGGCCGAACCGGGAGACGGAAACATCTACATGGCGAGTCGCGCCGGCGCATACGGCGCACCGATCAACCCAGTTGATCGCGCCAAATCGGAGAAGACATTCGCGCGGATCCTGGCGGCACTTGAGCCGGCGATCGGCAACTTCCGAGACGGTTCGCCGATGACGACCAATGAAGGCACGATGCTCAAGCCGATCGTCGCCGACGGCAACCGCGGCAAGATCTGCAGTGGCGTGGTGCCCGCATTCGGTGACTACATGAGCGCCGCCGGATCCGGAGAGAGCGGATTCGATTCGCTCGGTGGCGGACTCGACATCGAATCCTTCTGCAAGAGCTTTTTGACCGCCGATCCAACGTTATGGTTTGGGATCGATGATGGCGGTCTACTGCGAATGATCGCCGTCGAGGCGAAGCTCGCGGTTCCGGGCGCGGAGATCAAGCTTTCGCTGCGCTTCGACGTGGGGGCCGTCGATCAGCCGGTCTCGATCGAGAAGCCACGCGGCGTACGGATGCTCGCCAGCCAGGCCGAGCTTGAGCGCCAGGTCGGCGCTGCGGCCGCTAAGTAGCCGCTGAATCAGACGGCGGAAGCGTCACGGTGAACGTCGCGCCGGCACCTTCTTTGCTGGCCACGCTGACCGCACCGCCCATCGCCTCGGCAAGTTCACCGGTGATCGCTAGGCCGATGCCGCTGCCGTCCGGCGATCCCATACCGCGGCGTTGTCGCAGATGAAAGCGCTCGAAGACGTGCGGTAGATCGTCTGCCGGGATCCCCGGACCGTCGTCTTCGACGATGACCAGGCCGGGGCCGGTGGTGATCTTCACGTGCCCTCCGGTCTGGGTGACACGGACGGCGTTGTCTACGAGATTCGGGTGCCGTGATTACGCGGCGGTACGAGCGATGTAAGACGAATGTAAGTGCGGACAGTCGGGTAGATTCGGCGATGTGAGCGGCACAGCCGATGAGCAGCTGCGACTGGATTCTTCGCGCGGCCGATGGACGCTCGCGATCACGGTGCTCGGCTCAAGCATCGTGTTTCTCGACAGCACCGTTGTAAACATGGCGTTGCCGGCGATCGGGCGTGAGTTCGATGCGAGCTTCGCGTCGCTCCAGTGGACGGTCAACGGGTATTTGCTCGCGCTCGCGGCGCTGATCATCCTCGGCGGGTCTTTCGGTGACCGCTTCGGTCGGCGGAGGATGTTTGTGCTGGGGACGGCGTGGTTCACATTCGCGTCGGTCCTCTGTGGCCTTGCCCCGAGCAGCGAGGTGTTGATCGCGGCGCGAGTGCTGCAGGGTGTCGGCGGCGCGCTGCTGACGCCGGGCAGTCTCGCGATCATCGAGGCGAGCTTTGTCTCGGTCGAGCGTGGACGGGCGATCGGATTGTGGTCGGGGTTATCTGGGGTCTCGACGGCAGCCGGCCCGCTGCTCGGCGGGTACCTGATCGACGCCGTGAGTTGGCGGGCGATCTTCTATCTCAATGTTCCGATCGGCCTGCTCGTGATCGTGACGGCGATGCGCCATGTGCCTGAAAGCTTCGGCGTGCGCAGCTCGCGGATCGATCTCGGTGGGGCGTTTCTCGTCGCCCTGGGACTCGCCGGCACATCGTTTGCCCTGATCGAGGCGCCGGAGCTCGGCGCCGGTTCGGCCGAGGTGCTCGTTTCAGCGACTGTCGGGCTGATCGCGCTGATCGCTTTCGTGATCGTCGAGCGGCGTGTTCGTGAGCCGATGCTGCCGCTGAGCATCTTTCAATCGAAGCCGTTTACTGCCGCGAACCTCGTGACCTTTGTTGTCTACGCCGCGCTGGCCGGGGTGTTCTTCATGCAAGGCGTGTTCTTTCAGATCTCGCTCGGCTACAGCCCGCTTGAGGCGGGTATGTCGGGGCTACCCGTGACCGCGCTGCTGTTGCTGTTCTCGTCGCGCGCGGGTGCCCTTGCGCAGCGCGTCGGTGCCCGGCCGCTGTTGACCGGCGGCGCCGTGGTGATCACTGTCGCGATCCTGATGATGCGTTCGATCGATCCCGGCGACAGCTACTGGACCGGCGTGCTGCCGTCGATGATTGTGTTCGGCGTCGGCCTGGTCGGGATTGTTGCGCCCGTGACTGCGACCGCGCTGTCGTCGGCGCCCACCGAACACGCCGGACTGGCATCGGCGGTGAACAATGCCGTCGCACGCGCCGGCCAGCTGATCGCGATCGCCCTGCTCCCGGCCGTTGCCGGACTGGCCGGCTCGGAGTACGAGGATCCTGCCGCGATGACCGGCGCGTTTCATGACGCGATGCTCGCCACCGCCGTGCTCTCCGCGATCGGTGCCGTGGTCGCGTGGACGATGATCGGGCGGGATGTGTTGAAGCTGGAGGATGCGGCGGCGGGATGACCTCGCGCTGGCTGCGTCGAGCTACCTCAGGCGGATCACTTCCTGTTGCACCCTTCCGACCTGCTGCTGCTCAGGTAGGAATGGTGCAGTGAGAACTACCCCGCTTGGACGGGTTTCTGATCCAAGGTTCCTCCCTCGCGGAGGCCGGGGAGGAACCTTGGAGTCAGAAGTACCGCGATCGAGTCGGTTTTCGATGGTTTGTTACGGCCGCCCGCGCGATGTCGCCCGGGCAGCTGTCTCCCGACCCGCCACCGCGTGGCTAGCCCGGCCGCTACGACCCGACCCGCCACCGCGCTAGTTGCGCGACCTGACCGGTGGCCTGTCGCCCTTCTTCGGCGGGATCATTACGGCATCGGCGGGGGCGCCCTTTTCGCCGGTGACGACCACTCGCTGGCCGGTCTTGAGGTTGGCAGCGGTCGCGTCTTCGTTAGCGAAGTCATGGAACTCGGTATCGCCGTTGAGTTCAATGGTCACCTCGGTGGCGTCTCGCTCGGTCAAAGTGATCGAGCTGGCGCTGACGGCCTTGATCGCTCCGGCATCGGCGCGCTGGATCGTCTCTTTACCGTTCTTGAAGGAGTGCATCTCCGAGTACGTCATGTACTTGGGATCCACTCCGCCGATCATGCGCGGTCCGTGATGGCCGCCCGGTCCACCCGGACCGCCGGCGCGTCGTTCACCGCTGTCGGCGCTCTTAGTTTTGCTCGGCGTCTTGCTCAGCGCATCGCTCGAGCCGCCGGCGGCGACTGCAGCGCCGGTCGATGCCATCAGCGCGGCCACCGCGGCGATCGCGATTCGGCTGGTGCCGATCTGTTTGAGTCTGTTGCGTTTCATCTGCCCTCCTGGTGGGGGATTACTCGTTTGGCTTGCACGATCAATCCTGCGTGTCGGCCGTTAACCCACGGTGCGGGCGATGTAAGCCATTCGTAAGACGTCCGGTCGCGGCTGCGCGGTCAGGAGCGCGAGGCGCGCCAGCGTGAATGCCCGTGGGCCAGCCGGTAGCGGCGTAACTCGGAGTCGAGTTCCATGCCGAACAACACAGCGACATTCGTCAACCACAGCCAGACCAGGAAGATCACGATTCCGGCGAGGCTGCCGTAGGTACGGCTGTAGGTCGCGATGTAACTGACGTACTCACTGAACCCGAACGAGACGACCACCCAGATAAAAACCGCGAGCAGGCTGCCGGGCGAGATCGCCTTGAAACGCTGGTCGTCCATGTCCGGCGACAGATTGTAGAGAATCGCCAAGACGACCGCGGCGAGTGCGATCAGCACCGGCCAGCGCAGTAACCCCCAGGCCAGCGTGCCGTTGAAGTCGAAACCGATCACCCGCCCGATCTCATCGGTTAGCGGGCCCGACAAAACGACGGCGATACCGACTCCGGCTAGCAACACCAGCAGCAGCACGGTGATACCGATCCGCAGCGGAATCGTCTGATAAAACCGCCGCTGCTCGCGCACGCCCCAGATCACATTGGATGCCCGGATGAACGCGCCGATGTAGGCCGACGCCGAGTAGAGCGCGATCAACGCACTGCCGATCAACAGCACCGTCGCGCTCGACTGGCTGCCTTGGATTCCGCGGATTGCACTGATGAAGATGTCTCGCACCGGGCCCGGCGCGAGCTCCTGGAAGTTGTCTACAAGATCGTCGGTAATCGACTCTCCGACTAGTCCGAGCAGCGAGATCAGCACCAACATCCCCGGGAATATCGAGAGCATCGAGTAGTAAGTCAGCGCCCCGGCCCAGTCGGTGGTGCGGTGGTCGGCGAAGCGGCTCTGTGTTGCGTCGAGCAGATTCCACGCCCGGCGCGGCAGCGACTGCTTCGGCTCGGACGGTTTGCTCACCCGCCCATCGTTGCCGATCGGCCGAACGTAACGCCCGGCGCTTCGTCAGGCGGTCGCGCCGTCGGGCACGTCCTCGGCTGCGGCCTCTTGCTCGATCTCACGGCGAAACTCCCCGAACTCCTGAACCACGATCTGCAGCGCAGCGGCGATCGGAATTGCGATGATCGCCCCGAGCACTCCCATCAACGTCCCGCCGAACAACACCGCGACGAGCACGACGAACGGCTGCACCGCAACGGCACGCTTCTGGATCTGCGGCTGGACGACGTAGTTCTCGAACTGTTGGTAGGCGATCACGAAGATCGCCCAGACGATGATGTCGATCGGCAGGTCTCCGGCGATCAGGGTGACGACGCCGACGATGATTCCGGCGATCGTCGAGCCGACCATCGGGATCAGGTCGAACAGCGCGACCAGTGCAGACAATGCGAGTGCCGATGGGATTCCGAGGATTGACAGCACGATGAACGCCGTAATTCCGGCGATCAGCGCCTGCACGATCGCGCCGCCGAGAAATGCACCGATCGCACTGCCGATGCGGTTCGTCGCACGGTTGAGCGCCGGTTGCTGTTCTTCGGGGCGACGGCTAATCAACGAATCGATCCAGCTGCGTCCGCTGGTGAGCATGAACATGCTCATCACGAGAATTGTGAAGCCGGCGAACAGCGAGTTGACCGCGCCGGCGCCGATGTCGGCGAGTGCGCCGGCAGAGTCGCCAAGGTTGCTGGCGAGATCAGAGGCCTGCTCGTTGAGCTTCTCGTAGATGTCGAAGTCGCGGTCGAGCTTGCGGAAGGTCGAGTTGTCGTCGAGTGTGTTCTGCAAGTCGTTGACGTAGCTCGGCCCTTCACGGGCGAGGTCGACCGTCGACGAGACCAGCGGCGGCAGCAAGATCGCACCGAAGATTGCCGGCACCAGCGCGATGCCGAGGTACACGATCGCGATCGCTGCCCCACGTTTCATGTGCCGGCTCAAACGGTTGACCGGACCAGACGCCGCAGTCGCGATGAATCCAGCCATGAACAGCCACATCAACGGCCTGGCGAGTTCGTCGACCAGGGCGATCACGATCCATGCCAGCAGCAAGATACCGACGGCGATCCAGACCGCCCGCGCGACCTTACGATCGAAGACGGTCAGGTTAAATATGCGTGCCCAAATCGAGGTCTCCATTGCGCGATAATCGTATGGACCCAGCCAGACGCGCTCGCGACGATACGCTGCCCCCTGTGACATCGTCGATCTTCGCCGAAGAATTGCTCGCGGGACAGGTAATCCTGATCTCAGGAGGCGGCAGCGGCCTCGGCCGCGCCGCCGCGATCGAGCTGACCGGCCTCGGTGCCGACGTCGTCATTTGCGGCCGCGAACGCGACCCGTTGCGTGAGACGGCCGACCTCTGCACGCAGTCCGGCGCGTCTGGCAGCTGCAGCAACTTCGTCTGCGACATCCGCGAATCCGATCAGGTCAGCGAGCTTGTCGACGCCACGCTCGAGCTTCACGGCAAGATCGATGTCCTTGTCAACAACGCCGGGGGCCAGTTCCTCGCCCCGGCCGAGGACATCACCGAGAAGGGCTTCGAGACGGTGATCCGGCTCAACGTGCTCGGCAGCTGGTTGATGACCCACACGGTCGCAACGCGCGCGATGATCCCCGATGACCGTGGCGGCAAGATCATCAACGTGACGCTGTCGCCGCACAACGGTCTCCCGGGCATGGCACACAGCTCGGCCGCCCGGGCGGCGGTCGAGAATCTGACCAAGGTTCTCTCGATCGAGTGGGCTCGATTCAACATCAAGCTCAACGCGCTTGCCGTCGGCCAGATCGCCACCGAAACGCTGCTGACCAAGTACCCCGAGGTCGTCGTAGAGAACCTTTCGCAGTCGATTCCGGCCGGGCGACTCGGCACCCCCGAGGAGGTCGCCTGGCAGGTCGCCTACCTCGCCTCGCCGGCCGGCGACTTCTACAGCGGCTCGGTACTGACGATGGACGGGGCGCGAGACAACTGGCTCGGACCGTGGCCGCCACCACAGCTGATCGACGAGTCCGGCAAGCCGGTCTCCGAAGCACGTCGCGGCGACACCTGAGCCGTGGCGGGGCGTCCCGCCGATCGCGTATGACAGGATGCCACCCATTCCTACCCCGCCAGCAGTAAGGAGTAACCGATGGCTTCCCACCTTCTCCCGTATTTGACGTTCGACGGCAACTGTCGTGACGCAATGGAGTTCTACCAAGGGATTCTCGGCGGAACGCTCGAGATTCAGACCTTCGGCGAAGCGCCGATGGAATCCCCACCGGAGCTCGCCGAGCGCGTGATGCACGCGTATCTCGACAGCGATCAGATCAGGATGATGGCGTCGGACACGCCGCCGGGCATGCTGCTGACGGTCGGTAACAACGTCAACCTCTCGATCGTCGGTCCCGACGAGGAGAAGTTGACTGGCGTTTTCAACGCCCTCGCCGAGAGTGGCGACGTCAAGGTGCCGTTGGAGAAGCAGTTCTGGGGGGACATCTTTGGGCAGGCCACTGATCGTTATGGAATCAACTGGATGGTCAACGTCGGCGAGCTCAAGTAGCGCCCACGACTAAGGTCCACGCCATGTCAAAAGCAACTATGCACACATCAGAAGGCGCGATCGAAATCGAACTGTTCGATGCCGACGCCCCCAAGACAGTCGAAAACTTCAAGAAGCTCGCCGGCGAAGGGTTCTACGACGGCTTGATCTTCCATCGCGTGATCAAGGACTTTATGATCCAAGGCGGATGCCCCGAGGGCACCGGCACTGGTGGACCGGGATACAAGTTCGAGGACGAGTTCAATCAGAACAAGATCATCCGCGGCGCCCTGGCGATGGCCAACGCCGGACCGAACACCAACGGTTCGCAGTTCTTCATCGTCACGACCGAGGCCGCCCCGTGGCTTGACGGCAAGCACACCGTCTTCGGCCAGGTCACCAGCGGTATGGATGCGGTGGACAAGATCGAGGGCGCCGAGACCGATGGTCGCGACGCCCCCGTTGAGCCACGCATGATCGAGAAGATCGACTTCTCGTAAGCAGTTTGGTTATGCGGCGACTGCCGGCTGTTCGGGTTGATCCCCGGGCAGCCGCCGGCGCCCTCGGCATCCGCCGCGTCGGCCTCGTGGCAGTAAACCGGCGGGCTGTGCGATCATCCGACTTGATGGCTGATCCACCCGAAATCCGCTCGCCTGACGACACACTGATCGGTCCTTCGCGCCGTACAGTGCTCGCCGCCGAGCGCACTTGGCTTGCCTGGTTTCGCACCGCAATCGCTGTGGCGGCGACCTCGATCGCGGTCGGTGGCGTGATCCCGCGGCTCGTCGACGGCGCGATCTGGCAATACGTGGCGCTCGGCGTCGGCTACTCGTTGCTCGCGTTCTCCGTGTTTATCGGAGCACTCTTCCGACACAACCGGATCCTCACTGCGCTGCAAGACGGTGAGGATGTGCCCGGCGATATCGGCTGGCTGATCGCACTGACGACCTGGGGCGGAGTGCTTTCCGCCGCGACCTTATTGGTTCTGATTATCGAGCTATAGCCGAGCCGTCACGGCTTGGGGCTACTTGGCGTTCGGGTCGAACTCCAGCGAACAAGAGTTGATGCACCACCGCTGCCCGGTCTCGCCGGGGCCGTCGTCGAAGACGTGTCCGAGGTGACCGCCGCAAGCACGACAAACCGCCTCGGTGCGGCGCATCAACAGGCTGTTGTCGGCGCGCAGCTCAACCGCTTCAGCGACCGCCGGCTCGGTGAAGCTCGGCCAGCCGGTGCCGCTGTCGAATTTGCTGTCGGATGAGAACAGCGCTGCGCCGCAACCCTTGCAGCGGTACATGCCGTCGTCCTTGAGGTCGACGTACTCGCCGGTGAAAGGCGCCTCGGTGCCGGCCTTTCTCAGCACGGAGAACTCTTCCTCGCTGAGCTCCTCGCGCCACTGGTCGTCGGTCTTGATGATCTCGCGTACGGCGTTGTCGGTCACTGCATGGTTGTCGGTCACTGCATGCCTCCGCTCACGGTTAAAATCTTCATGGCTGATTATCGCGGATTCGGTGCTGGAAATGGGCGATCGAAGCGGTCTCGTGGCGTGACCGCCGCGGGTAGGCCTGGAGTCTGCGCAGCGCTCTCGTCGGCATCAATAGGATCGACCGGATGCTCGATCAGGTATCACTCGGCAGCCAGGGGCTGCGTGTCTCGCGGCGAGGGCTCGGCTGCATGGGTATGTCTGATTTCTACGGCTCCCGCGACGAAGCCGTGATCGTTCTGTAGGGCGGTTAACGCGGCGCGCTACAGCCCTGGCCAGTGACGAATCGAGAAGCCCTTCATCGAACGCGGCTTGTCCTGCCAGCGCGAGCCGCGCGGTCCGTCTCGGAAGGAGGTGTCGTAACGCACGCCGCCGACGATCATGAACATGTGACCGCCGTTGGCGTAGATCGTGATCCACTTGCCCGGGCCTTCCTCACCCCACAAAGTGAACGCGCCGCTGACCATCGGCGT
Source organism: Solirubrobacterales bacterium (assembly GCA_049274915.1). Taxonomy (GTDB): domain Bacteria; phylum Actinomycetota; class Thermoleophilia; order Solirubrobacterales; family JACPNS01; genus JACPNS01. Next base: position 11,057 of record JBASTN010000092.1, on the reverse strand, counting down.
CTTGACCATGCCAGCGGCTGCGAGTGCGTAGCTGACTGAACCCGAGCAGTCGTAACCGCGCGCCTGGAATGATCCGTGGCCGCCGCCCCAGATGTAGGGGTAGTTCTTGATCGCGTTGGCTGCGTTGATCACGCTGACCACCTCGTCAGGTGCGCCGATCGGCGCGATCGCGGTGCCATCTCCGGTCAGCGTCACACGGTCGCCGTTGCTGGCTTTGCGCTGTTCGGCGAGTGTTTTACGAAGTTCTTTCGTCGTGCCGGCGTCGTCGGCCGGGGCGGAGGTCGTCGAGGCTGCCGGCATGTCCGCGATGCGATGCGGTTTGGCGTCGTCTGCCTCGGGGTGCGCGAACTTCTCCTCCGGGTCTCTCTGGAGTTGCGCTGCTGGCTTGGTGTGCGCGTCGGCCTCGCCGTAAAAGTCGCTGCCGTCGAAGGTCACCGCCATCGGTGCTTTCTTGCCTGCCTTTGCCGGATCAGACCAGGGCGAGATAAGCAGCACCGCGGTGAGCGCTGCGACCGCGACGAATGTCGTCGCCAGGATGGCGTGTTTGCGTGTTCGTTTAGAAGCCAAAACTGAGCGGATTGGAGAGCTGCTCCTTGTCCCCGTGGCGCGAGTCTAAGCGCGCGCCGAGCGAGGAACCGTCAGTTGTTTTATCGGCGGGGCGTCTAGAGGCTTGAACGCGGCGCCTGCCAGCGCTGCTCGATTTTGCCGAATCGCCAGATCGCGATCGCCAGCGCCCAGACCGCCGCGAACATCAAGACGAGTGCGTACCCGGCGTGCTCGAGTTCGACGGCGGCGATCAAGCTCCACGCACCGCCGGTCAGTCCGAACTGCTCGATCGCGACTCCGGCCAGCGACAGCGAGCCGATGATCAAAGCCGCGAATGCGGTCAGGCTGGTCACGGTCAGGTTGTAATACAGGCGTCGCACAGGGCGCTCGAACGCCCAGGCGTAGGCGACACGCATCAGGACGGTGTTGAGCGTGTCGAACAATGTCATCCCTGCCGCGAAGAGCACCGGCAGGCACATCACGGCGTAAAAAGGCAGGCCACTGGCGGCGGCACCGCCGGCGAGCACGAGCAGTCCGACCTCGGTCGCCGTGTCGAAGCCAAGTCCGAACAGAAACCCGACCGGGTACATCTGCCACGGCCGGGTGATCGATCGAGTCAACCGCCCGTAGAGACGGTTCATCACGCCACGGCCGGCGAGATACTCGTTGAGTTGGTCGCGGTCGTGGTGCCGGTGGCGCAGCGAACGGAAGCTTTCGAAAACTGACGCGAGCGAGCCGAGATTAAGCACGCCGATCACTAGCAAGAACAATCCGGCGATGCTCGGCCCCCAGATGCCAGTGAACTGCGCTACGGCCGATCCATCGTCGGTCATTGCAGCTCCGACTCCGGTGACACCGAGCGCGACCACTAGGCCGAGCACCGCCACCACGGTCGAGTGCCCGAGCGAAAAGAAGAAGCCGACGCTGATCGATTCGCGACCTTCGCCAGCGAGTTTCCGGGTGGTCCCGTCGATCGCGGCAATGTGATCGGCGTCGAAGGCGTGGCGCATGCCCAGCGCGTAGGCGGTCAGACCGAGACCGATCCCAAATACGCCACCGCCGGCGAGGGAGAGGTGGCGCGGCGCGACCAATACAAGTAGGACGAAGAATCCGACGGCGTGCAACAGTCCAATTGCTGTGGCCAGCGCAGCAACGTGCCTGCGCCTAGAAGTTGATGCCGACATGACTGCTCCTTTCGTCGGCGCCGACGTTCGGCGCGTGCATTGTGAAGATGTGGTCGAGTCCGGCGTCGAGTGCGCGACGCAGAGCGGGCGCGCTCCGCGCTGCGGCAGACACCTGCATCCCGCCGCGCTGCAGTGTCAGCAGCGCGGCATCGAAATCGTTGCCGGCGACGGACCACGCCGGCGCGCCTGCCGGAGCACGGTCTCCCGCCACGGTCGTCATTCCGATGGCTCTCCGTCCTCCAGTCACGGCTGGACCGACGGCGCCGTGAGCGTCGGGACCGACGCTGAGTTCCTGTCGCACCGCTGCTGCATCCTCGAGCACGACGTCCAATCGAGAGGAGAGATTGCCCGGTTCTTCGTTGTGGCGACCGAGCACTATCTCCTCGCGCCAGATCGCCAAGGAGTCTGCTGCGAGATCGACATGCGCGGTGACGCGATGACTGCTGCCGGCCACCGGCACGAGTGGTTCGGGCAGCCAGCGCAGCGTCGCACCCTCGCCGATCGTCGCCTCAATACGTAGTTGCGAAGGTACTGGCGAGGTTCCAGGCCAGGCCAGCGACGCGGCCACGGTGTGCACGGTCAATTCGGTCCCGGCGGCCACGTTGATTGTCAGCGCGAGGCGATCGCCATTGAGCGGCCCTGCGGCGGATCCGACGACGTAGACGCCGTCGGGCGTTGGCATCAATGTGAGTGGCGGATCCGAACGCAGCGTCGTCAGCGCGGTTCGACCGCCACCGCGCAGCGACGTGCCGATCTGTGCGTGACAGATCACGACGCGAACATCCGTGGCTCGCGTGCGAGGTGCTGTTCGCCGCCGATCTCGAGCAGCGGAGCCGTCCTGCACGGCAGGTCTGCGGGGGAGCAGTAAGCCAGATCTGCGGCCTCTTCAACGATCTCAGCGACCACCGGCCACAGCGCGACCGTCACGCGGTTGACCGCGAATGGATCCAACCCGAGCAGCCGAACTGCCGCGGCGGCCGGGCCCGTGACCGCGGCATAGGCGCACAACAGCGCCGAATCCCCCGGCGTCATCTCAAGTGCAGCGCCGACTAGCCCCTGCGCCGTCGCGAGATGAACATCGCCGGTGACGACCGACGCGCGTGGAAACTCGATGTCCGCCCAACTCGCTGACGCCGCTCGTAACAATTGGCGGGCCTGGGCGCGCGATGCGACCCGCAGGGCCGCGGATGGCATTCGCGCCGATTCCTCGGACACCAGCAGCGCGAGGACTTCGTCACGATGTCCGGCCGACGATCCCGCCGACCACGTCGCGCATGCGGCCGCCGCGAAGGTCGCCGCGTTCGCCCCGATCGTCATCAAGCTGCCGTGTAGAAAAGCGTGGAGATCGGTTTCGTCGCGGATCCTTCCGCGCTCGGCCGCCTGCTCGATGCCGCCGGAGTGCGCGTATCCACCCGCCGGGAAGCGCCCGTCGGTGAGCAGCAGCAGATTCGCCATCGCGACAACTTCGGCGTGGCGAGCGATGCCGGCCATCGTTAGAAGAGGAAGTAGCGCTGCGCCATCGGCAGCTCGCTGACGGGGTCGGCCTCGATCACGTCGCCGTCGATCGAGACGGCGAAACTGTCTGGATCGACTTCGATCTTCGGCAGCGCATCGTTGTTGACCATGTCGGCCTTGGTCCGCGCGCGCACGTTGGCCGCGGCCACGAAACGCTTTCGCACACCTAGCCGCTGAGGCAGTCCCGCATCGAGCGCGGCATCGGCGACGAAGTACATACTCAGACCGGCGGCGGCGCCCGCGCGCGACCCGAACATCGGGCGTGGCATCACCGGCTGCGGCGTCGGGATCGACGCGTTGGCGTCGCCCATCTGTGCCGAGGCGATCGCACCGCCCTTCAAGACGACATCCGGCTTGACACCGAAGAAGGCCGGCTTCCACAAAACCAGGTCCGCGAGCTTGCCTACCTCGACCGAACCGATCTCCGAATCAAAGCCGTGGGCGACCGCCGGGCAGATCGTGTACTTCGCGACGTAGCGGCGGGCGCGCATGTTGTCGGCAGCGCCATCGCCAGCCAGTGCTCCGCGCTTGCGCTTCATCGCGTGCGCGGTCTGCCAGGTGCGCATGATCACCTCGCCGACGCGACCCATCGCCTGCGAGTCGCTGCCGATCATCGAGATCGCGCCAAGGTCGTGCAGGTGGTCTTCGGCGGCGATCGTCGAGGGCCGGATTCGACTCTCGGCGAACGCGAGATCTTCGGCGACAGCCGGGTTGAGGTGGTGGCAGACGATCAACATGTCGAGGTGCTCGTCGATTGTGTTGCGCGTGTGCGGGCGCGTCGGATTGGTGCTTGAAGGGAGCACGTTTGGCTCGGCCGCGACGGTGATGATGTCCGGCGCGTGGCCGCCGCCGGCGCCTTCCGTGTGGTAGGCGTGGATGCCACGGCCGTCGATTGCGCCGAGTGTGTCCTCGACGAACCCGGCCTCATTAAGCGTGTCGCTGTGCAGCGCCACCTGCACGCCCGTCTCGTCGGCGACTGTCAACGCAGCACTGATCGCGGCCGGTGTCGATCCCCAGTCCTCGTGCAGTTTGAATCCACAAGCGCCGGCCTTCAGTTGCTCGTGCAGAGACTCGGCCGAAACCGTGTTGCCCTTACCCAGCAGTGCGACGTTGACCGGCATGTCATCGATCGCCTCGAACATGCGCGCGAGGTTCCAGGAGCCCGGCGTGACTGTCGTCGCCAAAGTGCCGTGTGCCGGTCCGGTGCCGCCGCCGATCAGGGTGGTGATACCGCTCGCGACCGCCTCGTCGACGATCTGCGGGCAGATGAAATGCACGTGACAGTCGATCGCGCCTGCGGTCAGGATCATCCCGTTGCCGGCGAGGATCTCGGTCGACGGTCCGATTACCAACGCGGGGTCGATCCCCGGCATCGTGTCGGGATTGCCTGCCTTGCCGATCGCTACGATCCGGCCGTCGCGCACACCGACATCGGCTTTGACGACGCCCCAGTGATCGAGGATCACCGCGCCGGTGATGACCAGGTCTGGGGTTCCCTCGGCGCGCGTCGCGGTGCTCTGGCCCATCGACTCGCGAATCACCTTGCCACCGCCAAACACCGACTCGTCGCCGCCAAAGCAGAGGTCCTGTTCGACCTCAATCAGCAGGTCAGTGTCGGCCAAGCGGATACGGTCGCCGGCAGTCGGCCCGTAGAGCGCCGCGTACCGCTCGCGCGAGATCTCACTCATCGGCACGCCCCTCGTCTAATGACCCGCCGGCCAGCCCGCGTAGACCGCGCACAACGCGCGCTCCGCCGAGTGGCACCAGGGCGACCTCGCGCTCGATTCCCGGCTCAAACCGCACCGCAGTACCAGCTGGTACATCCAGCCGCAAGCCCCACGCAGCCTCGCGATCGAACTCCAGCGCCGCGTTGCTCTCGGCAAAGTGAAAATGCGAGCCAACCTGAACCGGCCGGTCGCCCGCGTTGACCACCTCAAGCGTCACAACTGGCAGGCCCGCATTCAGCTCCAGCGGGCCGCTACCAACCAGAATTTCCCCCGGAATGACCCCGCTCATTGAATCGGCCCATGAATCGTCACCAGCTTCGTTCCGTCCGGGAACGTCGCCTCGACCTGAACGTCGTGGATCATCTCCGGCACGCCGTCCATCACTTCCTCGCGTGTCAGCACCGCACGACCACGATCCATCAGCTCGGCGACCGTCCGGCCATCGCGCGCGCCTTCGAGCACGAAGTCGGTGATGATCGCCATCGCCTCGGGGTGGTTGAGTTTCAACCCACGCGCCTGACGTTCACGGGCCAGGGAGGCCGCCATGTGAATCATCAGGCGTTCTTGTTCGCGGGTGGTCAGACGCATGTCGGGCCGTGCGGGGAGACGTCAGACCGCGAGTAGGTCGCGCATCTCGGTCTCGTGAAGTTCTGACGTCTCGCCTTCGGCGGTGACCTCGCCGGCGTCCATCACCGCGTAGCGGTCGGCGAGGCGCACGGCGAACTCGACGTACTGCTCGACCAGCAGAATCGCCATGTTCGTCGTCTTGTTGAGCTCGGCGATCGCCTCTTCGATCTCGAGAATGATCGACGGCTGGATGCCCTCGGTCGGCTCGTCGAGCAACATCACCTTCGGGCGGGTGATCAGCGCGCGCGCAATCGCCAGCTGCTGCTTTTGACCACCCGAGAGAAATCCGGAGGTGCGTCCGAGGATCGGCTTCAAACGCGGGAAACGCTCGATCGCGTCATCGACGGCCGCCTTGTCCTTGTGACCGGTCGACTCGAGTACGACCTTGAGGTTCTCGGCAACCGTCAAGTGCGGGAAGCCCTCGCGACCCTGCGGCACGTAAGCGATTCCGCGCTTAACCCGCTTGCTCGGTGTGAGGTTGGTGATCTCCTCGTCCTCGAAGAAGACCTTGCCGCTCGTGGCCGGCATCACGCCCATCACGGTGTTCATCAATGTCGTCTTGCCGACGCCGTTGCGGCCCATCAAACAGACCAGCGCCTCGGCCGGCACTTCGAGGTTGACGTCGAACAGCACTTGCGTGCGGTCGTAGGCCGCGCAGAGATTCTCGACTCGTAGCATCGCTACGCAACCTCCGCCTCTTCTTTGGAGCGTCCTAGGTAGACCTCTTGGACCTCAGGGTCGCCCTGGACGTCCTCGATCGATCCCTCGGTGAGGATTTTGCCCTCGTGCATCACCGTCACGAACGACGAGAAGCGCCGGACGAAGTCCATGTCGTGTTCGACGATCAGCACCGTCCGCGTTTTCGCGATCTCGGTGACCAACTCGCCTGTGCGCGTGCGCTCTTCCTTGCTCATTCCCGCGACTGGCTCGTCGAGCAACAGCATGCGCGGGTCCTGCGCCAACAACATCGCGATCTCAAGCCACTGCTTCTGACCGTGCGATAGCTCGCCGGCCTTGCGCTCGGCGTGGTCGAAGAGGTCAACAGTCTTCAGCGCGTCTGCGACCGCGTCGCTCATGCCGCGGCGCTGACGGAACAGGCTCAGCAGCTTCATGCGGAAGCTGGCGGCGAGGTCGACGTTCTCGTGCACGGTTAGGTCGTCGAAGACCGTCGGATTCTGGAACGTGCGACCGATGCCGAGCTTGACGATGTCGAACTCGCCGGTCTTCGTGATTCGTGTTCCGTCGAAGGTGGCTTCGCCAGACGTCGGGTTGATCAGCCCGGAGATCACGTCGATCAGCGTCGTCTTGCCGGCACCGTTAGGGCCGATCAAGAAACGGACCTCGCCCTCTTCGACGTTCATCGAGAGATCGTCGATCGCGTGAAACCCGTCGAAGTCCTTGATGATGTTGTGGATCTCAAGCAGCGGCATCGTTACGCCACCGCACCTTTCGGAGCGCCTTCGCCAGTTGGCTCAGGCTTATCGCCGCCTGCGCGGTTGCTGCGCATGTACTCGTACTTGTCGCGAAAGCCGGTGATGATTCCCGCCAGGCCCTTCGGTGCGAAGGCGATCACGACAACGAACATCAGACCCTGGAAGTAAATCCAGAAACTCGGGAACTGCTCGGAAAGCCCAGTCTTGGCGTAGTTGACCAACAGCGCGCCGACGACGGCCCCCCAGAGAACCGCGCGTCCACCGAGCGCGACCCAGATGACCATCTCGATCGAGGGCACGATGCCCAGCAGCGCCGGCGAGATGATCCCGACGATTGGCACAAACAGCGCGCCCGCAAGACCCGCGAGGCCAGCCGCACACATGTAGGCGATCGTCTTGATCGTCGCCGGGTCGTAGCCGAGGAAGCGCACGCGCTCCTCTTGGTCGCGCGAAGCGATCAGCAGGCGGCCGAAGCGGCTGCGCACCAGCTGACGCGCCAGCACGTAAGACAGGCCGAGCGCCAGCACGGCGATTGTGTAGAGCGTCTGCTTGGCCGACGCGCTTCCGAGGTCGAGCCCAAAGAACGAGGTGAAGTTGGTCATTCCGTTCGTACCACCGGTCAGACCCTGCTGGCCGACCAAAAGGATCACGAACGCCGCCGCGAGCGCCTGACTAAGAATCGCGAAGTAGGCGCCACGGACACGACGCCGGAAGACCAAAGACCCCAACAGTCCTGCGATCACCATCGGCAGGATCACCGTCAACGGAACCGCCAGCCATGCATGCTGAAACGGCTTCCACACGGCTGGCAACGATTCAACGCCACTCCAAGTCATGAAGTCCGGTAGCGCGCCCGGTCCGGCCTCTTCAAGCTTCATGTACATCGCCATGGCGTAACCGCCGAGACCAAAGAAGACGCCCTGGCCGAGCACGAGCATGCCGCCGAAGCCCCAGGCGAGATCGATTCCGATTGCCACGATCGCAAAGCAGACAAACTTCGCCAAGAGGTCCAGGCGGAAGTCCGACAGAAAGGCCGGGGCCAAGAAAAGCAGCACGACCGCAGTCAGGATCAATCCGGTCTGACCACGCGCCATCTCGCCCGTGCGTCCGGGCAGCTTGTCGGTAAGTGCGGTGATCGTGCTCATGCCGAAGATCTCAGGCCAGAGCCCTGGTGCGCTGTACGACTACGCCCTGCGGGCGGAACTGCAGGAAGATGATGATTGAGGCGAAGACGATCACCTTGGCGATGCTCGTCTCGGTGAAGTACTCGGTGAAGCTGTTGAGCATGCCGATCGAGAACGCCGCGATGAATGCGCCGCGCAGCGACCCGAGGCCGCCGACGATCACGACGAGGAACGCGTCGACGATGTACGCCGTGCCCAGAACCGGCCCAATCGAGCCGAGCAGAGCGATCGCCACACCGGCGACACCCGCCAGTCCCGAGCCGATGAAGAAGGTGGTGCGGTCCACGGGGGGTGTGGAAACACCACTGCATTCGGCGAGGGGCCGGTTCTGGACAACGGCGCGCATCCGCGTCCCGTGAACGGTTTTGGTCATGAAGACCCAGATCGCCGCGACGCACGCGAGTACGAGGGCGATGATGAAAAGGCGTGTGTAGGACATGCTGACTTCGCCGATCTTCACGGCGCCGTCGAGAAATCCGGGGGACTTGACCTGCACGTTCGGCGCGCCAAAGACGTCGCGCGCCAACTGCTGCAGCATCAGTGAGACTCCCCAAGTAACCAGCAGCGTGTCCAGCGGACGACCGTAGAGCCGGCGAATCAACGCCCACTCAAGAATCAGCCCCATCAGCCCGGCGATGACAAACGCCACCGGCAGGGCGAGGATGAAGGCAGTGCCGGCCGCCAGCGCAAACGTCGTCTGCAGCACGTAACCGGTGTAGGCCCCGGCCATGATGAACTCGCCGTGCGCCATGTTGATCACGTTCATCTGGCCAAACGTGAACGTCAGGCCGAGCGCGATCAGCAACAGGATCGATCCGATGCTGACGCCGACAAAGAGCTGTGAGAAGAAGGCCGTCATTCGTTTACGCAGCGTAAATACGCATGCGAATCCGCTTTTTGTACGACTGTCCGAAAATCCGTCGCGATCTTTGTATCGATGTCCTGCCGCGCGGGCGCAGCCAATACATAAGTTGCTCGGCTTAGCCCCGTGGAGCTCGCCTCACCCAGCGATTTGCACGGGATCTCGGCCGGCGACGGATGCTCACCCGCGTCGGTGTTTGCCCCAGATATGACATCCCGAAAGGATCTAGATGAACAGTTCGTTGATGAGAAAGTTGGCTTTGCTCTCGCTGCTCGTGTTCGGTCTCGCGGTCTTCGCCGGTTGCGGCGACGACGAGGAGCCGGCGTCCACGAGTGCCGACACGGCCTCTGAACCCGGTGTCGAAGGTGACACCATCAAGGTCGGCGTCCTGCACTCGCTGTCCGGCACGATGGCGATCAGCGAGCCAGCTGTCCGCGACGCGTCATTGATGGCGATCGACGAGATCAACGCCGACGGCGGCGTGCTCGGCAAGCAGATTGAGCCGGTCATCGAAGACGGCGCTTCTGACTGGCCGACCTTCGCTGAGAAGGCGGGCAAGCTCAACAACGAGGATGACGTCGCAGTTGTCTTCGGTGGTTGGACCTCTGCCAGCCGCAAAGCGATGCTCCCGGTCTTCGAGAAGGACAAGAAGCTCCTTTTCTACCCGGTTCAGTACGAGGGTCTTGAGGCCTCTCCGTACATCTTCTACACCGGAGCGACGACCAACCAGCAGATCATTCCGGGCCTGGAATACATGAAGGAAGAAGGGCTCGACAAGGTCTACCTGCTCGGCTCGGACTACGTCTTCCCGCGTACGGCCAACAAGGAGATCAAGGCCTGGGCGAAGGCCAACGACATGGAAATCCTCGGCGAGGAGTACACCCCGCTGGGCCACACCGAGTATGAAACGACGATCAACAAGATCAAGGCCGCAAAGCCCGACGCGATCTTCAACACGCTGAACGGTGACTCCAACGTCGCTCTGTTTAAGCAGATGAAGGACGCGGGCATGAGCTGCGACGACATTCAGGTCATGTCGGTCTCGATCGCCGAAGAAGAAGTCGGTGGAGTCGGCGCGGACAACCTCGACGGTTGCCTGACTGCCTGGAACTACTACGAGACACTCGACACGAAGGACAACAAGACCTTCGTCGACGCCTACAAGAAGAAGTACGGCGAGAAGCGTCACACCGACGACCCGATCGAAGCTGGTTACGTGTCCGTCTACCTCTGGGCCGCGATGGTCGAGAAGGCCGGCACGACCAACGTCGAGAAGGTCAAGGAAGCCGCCGATGGCATCACCTTCGATGCTCCGGAAGGCAAGGTTGTCGTCAACGGCGAGAACCACCACATCACCAAGACCGCCCGCATCGGAGAGATCCGCAAGGACGGCCTGATCTACGAGCTCTGGAACTCGGGCAAGCCAATCGAGCCCGACCCGTTCCTCAAGACGTACGACTGGGCGGAGGGACTCTAAGCCGAGAGTCTCAGCCAGGGCAAGGACCGCCTCTGGTCCGCCAGGACGTATCCCGGTGGGCGGGTCTTCGGACCCGCCCACCGGTGCGCCCGGACTCTGTTTTATTCACCCGAAGGAACCCGCAGGAGGATTCGAAATGCACCAGGTAGCCGGAGACGGACACAGCCACCCCCACCCGCACGAAGACACATACGCACCGCTGGCCGCAGGCGAACGCGCGGTGCGTATCGGAATTGGCGGACCGGTCGGCAGCGGCAAGACCGCGCTGGTCGCGGCCCTGTGCCGCGAACTCGGCCAGGAGATGGTGATCGGCGTTGTCACCAACGACATCTACACGACCGAGGACGCCGACTTCTTGAAGCGTGAAGGCGTGATCGATCCGGATCGAATCGTCGCGGTTGAGACTGGGTGTTGCCCGCACACGGCGATCCGGGATGACATCTCGGCGAACCTCGACGCCGTGGAGCGGCTGGAGGAGAAGCTGGGGGACGTGGACTTGATG
>JBASTN010000091.1:0-6092 GCA_049274915.1 Solirubrobacterales bacterium | reverse complement strand
TCGAGCCAGCGATAGATCGTCTGCATCGGGACGTCGTAGCCAGCGACGAGTTTTGCGACGGCAACGCCCGACCGCGCAAGTTCAACTATTCGGCGTCTGTATTCGAACGGATATTGCTTGGGCATGTTCGGTCAATGCGAGTCCGAATCGCGAATCGCGGGGTCGACGCTCGGCGGCAAGGCCGGAACTACCAGATCGCGTCGGCGTCAGTCGAGCCGACGCCCTCGTGCAGCGCGGCGCGCAGCCAGCCGTTGACAACAACCCCGGCCTCGGCCGACGCAACCGTCGTGTCGGCAAGAAAGCGCTCGATCGCCGCAATCACAGCAGCGGCGTCCTCTGGGGACGGCTCTGGACTGAGTGAATAGTTCGCGTCGCGGGACATCGTGTCGCTCAAATTACCAGCGTCGGCTGCCGGCGTGAAATTACTTGTTGTCACTACCGGCGAATCTCGCTATGCTGTAAATACCGTAAAAGCGGTCGGAGAGGTCAGGATTTAACGATTCTTGCCGATAACGACTGCAGAAACGGTCAGTAACGCGGCGGCGAGCACCCGGGTTCACCCACCCATCACCCGCTCAGGTTTCAACGCCCGTCCAGGCACAATCCGCCAGGCACAACCCGCCAGCACAACCCGCCAGTAGGCACAAGGAGATTTTCGTACCAATGGAGACCGCTACGACTTCGATTCCGAAGGTCGGCTCGATCGACAATCCAGAGTTGTACACGAATGCCCCCGGCAAGGTCATTCCGATCATCGAGAAAGAGTTCGACGACTTCGAGACCGAGGCTAACCGCTTCCTGGGCGGCGAGATCGAAGAGGCCAACTACATCGGCTTCCGCCTTAAGCAGGGCGTCTACGGGCAGCGCCAGCCGGGTGTAAACATGACGCGCGTGAAGCTGCCGTTCGGTGGTATCAGCGCCGACCAGCTTGATTCCTTCGGCGACGTCGCAGAGAAGTTCGCTCCGCTGAAGAAGGCGCACATCACGACGCGCCAGGCAGTTCAGATCCACCACATTCCGTTGGCACGCATGCACGAACTGCTGCGCCACATCAGCATCAGCGGTCTCTCCAGCCGCGAGGGCTGCGGCAACACCGTCCGCAACGTGTCCGGCGACGCCTACGCCGGCATCCTCGAAGGTGAAGTCTTCGACCCGACCCCGTGGGCCGGTGCCTTCGTGCGCTACTTCGTGCGCAGCGAACTCACTCAGCTGCTCCCGCGTAAGTGCAAGGTCGCCTTCTCGGGATACCCCGAAGACCGTGCGCTGACGACGATTCACGACATCGCCTTCGAGTCGGTCATCCAAGACGGCGTCCAAGGCTTCAAGGTCTTCGTCGGCGGCGGCACCTCAATCTTCCCGCGCATCGCACCAGTGCTTTTTGAGTTCACTCCGCTCGACGAGTTCCTCAAGGTCTCCGAGGCCGTCCTGCGCATCTTCAACCGCTGCGACGAGCTGCGCGTCAACCGCGCTCGCGCTCGCATCAAGGTCTACGTCGACCGCATCGGGATGGACGCCTTCCGCGAGGAAGTACTCGCCGAGATGCAGGGCGACTGGACCAACGGACGCAGCTTCGACCCCACCCCGCTGCTCTGGAACGACGACGAAGAGGCCGCCGCGCCCTCGCCGCCGGCCGACCTCGCCAGCCCCAACGGCGATGTCTCCGCATTCGACGCCTTCCGCGAGCACAACGTTCTGCCGCAGCGCCAAGAGGGCTACAGCGCCGTCACCCTGAAGGTCTTCCGCGGTGACCTCACTCCCGAGCAACTGCACGGCGTCGCAGACATCCTCCGCACTTACGCCAGCGGCCGCGCCCGCACCACCCAGAATCAGAACCTCGTTCTGCGCTGGGTGCCCAACGAGGCCGTCTACGAGGTCTGGCAGAAGCTCGCCGAACTCGATCTCGCTGACGCAGGCGTCGACACGGTGCAAGACGTTGTCAGCTGCCCCGGTACCGACAGCTGCAAGCTCGGCATCACCGCTTCGATGGGCCTCAACGCCGCAGTGCACGAGCGCATCAAGCAGATGAACATCACCGATCCGCTGACCGAGAAGACGATCGTGCGTATGAGCGGTTGCCCCAACGGCTGCTCCCAGCACCACATCGCCTCGATCGGCTTCAACGGCGCATCGATGAAGGTCGACGGCAAGCAGGTTCCGGCCTACCTCGTGCAGATCGGCGGCCGCGGCGCGGACGGCAAGATCAACTTCGGCAACCGCCTCAAGCTGCGCCTCCCGGCCAAGCGCGTCCCCGACGCGGTTGAACGCTGGCTGCGCTTCTACGAGAGCGACCGCCAGGGCGAAGAAGAGTTCGCGGACTTTGCCGATCGCGTCGGCACAAGCCCGTTCGAGGACCTCGCCAAAGACCTTTCACTCGCGGTCGAGACGAATGACGACAACGAGCTGTTCATCGACTGGCAGCGCACCGAGCTGTTCGAAGTCATCCGCGGCGAAGGCGAGTGCGCTGTTTAGCGCGCCGATCTAGAAAGGCACCATGACACCCCCCGAAACAGCAGAAGCACGCATCGAGCCGCTCGAAGAGGCGCAGATCGAAGAGGAGTACGTCGAGGCGACGACTCCGCTCTTCACGCCCGAGCTACAGGTTCCCGGCAACCCGACGGTCGACCTCGACACCGGTTCCGCCCAGGACATCCTGCGCTACGCCGTCGACCAGTTCCACCCGCGCCTCTACGTCGCGTCTTCTTTCCAGAAGGAGGCCTCGGTAATCCTCGACATGCTGCTGAAGATCGAGCCGACTGCCCGCTTCTTCACGATCGACACCGGCAACCTCTTTCCCGAGACGCTCGACGTCTGGCGCCGTATCGAAGAGCGTTATGACGTCAAGATCGACGTCTACAACGCCACCGACTTCGCACCCGCCTCGATCCTCTCGCAGTCAACGCCCGAGAACACCTGGGCCGGCGAGCCAGACGAGTGCTGCGGCAAGTACAAGGTCGCCGCGCTGCAGGCCGCGCTGCTCAATGTCGACGCCTGGGTGACCGGCCTGCGCCGCGAACAGTCGCACACCCGCGCCGAGACGCGCAAGGTGATGTGGGACGGCAAGAACGACCGCTGGAAGGTCTGCCCGCTGACCGACTGGACCGAGAAGGACGTCTGGAATTACATCCACGAGAACGACGTCCCTTACAACGATTTGCACGATCGCGGTTACTCGTCGATCGGCTGCACCACCTGCACCGCGCCCGGCACCGGCCGCGAGGGCCGTTGGGCCGGCAGCGACAAGACCGAGTGTGGCCTGCACGCCTAGCGCGTCCTGCCTCACGCGATAACTCGCGCAGTTTTCACTCAACCACTCAGCAAGCAAGTACGGAAGGAAAGACTTTGAGCAACTCAGAGCAAAAGGGATTCGTCCTCTGGTTCACCGGACTGTCCGGCGCCGGTAAGACGACGATCGCAGACATCGTCGAGGCGCGCCTGCGCAACCGCGGCAGCAAGATCGAGGTACTCGATGGCGACATCGTGCGCACCAACCTCAGCAAGGGCCTCGGGTTCTCGCGCGAGGACCGCGACACAAACATCGCGCGTATCGCGTTCGTCGCCGACCTACTGGCGCGCAACGACGTGCCGGTGATCACCGCCGCGATCTCGCCCTACGCAGCCACGCGCGACGCCGCGCGCGAGTTGATCGGCACCGATAAGTTCATCGAGATCCACGTCGCCACTTCGCTCGAAGACTGCGAAGCCCGTGACACCAAGGGTCTCTACGCCAAGGCACGCTCTGGCGAGATCAAGGAGTTCACCGGCATCAGCGACCCGTACGAGGCGCCGACCAACCCGGAGATCACGATCGAGACGACCGGCGACATCACGCCGGAAGAGTCCGCCGATCAGATCTTCGAGTACCTGCAGGCCAACGGCTTCCTCGCCGGCGAGCTCGAAGGCGCGGTTGCGTAGATGCCTTCGATTCAACTTTCAGCCAAGCAGACAGCCGACTTCGAACTGCTGGCCAACGGCGGTTTCGCGCCGCTGACCGGCTTTCAGGGCCAGGCCGACTACGACAACGTCGTCGACAACATGCGACTCGCCAACAACGAGCCGTGGTCGATCCCGGTCGTACTCGGTGCCGACAGCGGTGAGGTCGGCGAGACCGTCGAACTGATCGGCAGCCAGGGCGAAGCGCTCGGCACGATCACGATCGAGGAAGTCTTCGAACGCGACCTCAAACGTGAGGCGGAGAATGTCTACCGCACGACAGACGAGGCCCACCCGGGCGTCGCGGCGCTCTACAGCGAGTCTGCTCGCGTGATCGCTGGCCCGATCGACTCACAGGCCCTGCCGGAGCACATCGACATCGTCAAGCCGTACCTGCTGACACCGACCGAGAGCAAGGCCGAGTTCGCCAAGCGCGGCTGGAAGACGATCGTCGGCTTCCAGACCCGCAACCCGATCCACCGCGCACACGAGTACATCACCAAGGTGGCGCTTGAGGGCGTTGACGGTCTGTTCTTGCACCCGCTGGTCGGTGAGACCAAGAGCGACGACATCGACGCCGAGACGCGCATGAAGTGCTACGAAGTGCTGATCGACCGTTACTACGTCAAGGACCGCGTCGTGCTGGGCGTTAATCCCGCCGCGATGCGTTACGCCGGACCGCGCGAGGCGATTTTCCACGCGCTGGTCCGTCGTAACTACGGCTGCACACACTTCATCGTCGGACGCGACCACGCTGGTGTCGGCGACTACTACGGCACCTTCGATGCGCAGCACATCTTCGACGAGTTCGAGCCCGGTGAGCTTGGCATCGAAGCGCTGAAGTTCGAGCACAGCTTCTGGTGCAACCTGACCGGTGCGATGGCGACCTCAAAAACGTCACCGGCCGGCCCGGAAGACAAGGTCTTCCTGTCGGGTACCGCAGTTCGCGAGATGCTCGTGCGCGGTGAGCGTCCGCCGGTCGAGTTCACTCGTCCCGAAGTTGCCGATGTTCTGATCGAAGCGATGGCGGGAGTGCCCGCCTAGCCAGCCGACTCGCACGCCGTAGCGGCGAGCGAACGCATTTACATCATGGATCCGCTGCTCATCGTCTTCGGGTTTGGTGTCGGCCTCCTGGTCGGCATGACCGGGATGGGCGGCGGGTCGCTGATGACTCCTCTGCTGGTATTGCTGTTCGGCGTAAAGCCGACGCTCGCAGTCGGCTCAGACATCGCCTACCAGGCACTGACAAAGACTGTCGGTGGCTACAAGCATCTGCGGCTGCGCACCGTCAACCTCGGGGCATCCGCCTGGCTGGCTGCCGGCAGCGTCCCGGGCGCGGTCGCGGGCGTTCACGTGATCAGCCTCCTGAAGGATGCGTACGGCGAGGACGTCGAGACATTCACGTTGATCGCGCTTGGGTCGGTCCTTGCCTTCGTCGGCATCTTCACGCTCACGCGATCGCTGCTGTTCGCCAATCACAACTCCAGCGACGGCGCCAGTCACATCGAGCTTGAACGGTGGCAGAAGATCGCCGCCGTGACGATCGGCTTGGCAACTGGATTCGTAATCGGAATCACATCGGCCGGCAGCGGCACCGTGATCGCCGTCGCACTGATCGCGCTGTTCAAGATCCCACCGCGTTACGTCGTCGGCACCGACGTCTTTCACGCCGCGATCCTCTTGTGGGCTGCTGGACTGGCTCACTGGGCCGGCGGCAACATCGACTGGACGCTGACGGGCACGTTGCTGCTCGGATCGATCCCCGGCGTTTGGCTCGGTGCGCACGTCTCTGTGAAGGTCCCTGAGACTGCGCTGCGCACCGGCCTCGGTGTAGTCCTCACGTGCAGCGCCACCGCGACGCTGGACAAGGCCGACGTCGAGATCATCCCATTCATCTTGCTGGGTGTCGCCGGTGTGTTCTTCGCCTCCGTTTGCGCAGCGATCGTTGCCGGCTGGCTGGCCAATCCATGGATTGCTCATCCCGCAGCCTCTGATAGTCCTTCGTTAGGCGCGATTCCTGAAGACGAGCTCGGCGTTGAGCCAGAGAAATGCGCAGCCGACGGCCTCTCGCCCACCGATTCGGCACCCAACGCCTCGGCCGCCGACCGTCCCGTTCGTCTCTCGAGCTGACGACGATGACGCGAAGACGGTGCGTGGAGTAC
>JBASTN010000090.1:0-10270 GCA_049274915.1 Solirubrobacterales bacterium | reverse complement strand
CGACCTCAAGCTGCCCGTGATCGGGCTCGCGCGTTGTCAGACGTTGGAGCTGCAGCCCAGGCCACATGATCGCGCGGGCCCACGGCCGCGTGCGGTGCTTGCCGATCAACTTGATCAGCTCGAACGCAAGCCCGGCGACCAGCGGAACGGCCAGCACACGAGACGGGTAGAGGATGTACCAGTCGGGTCGGCCCAGCGGCACCAGCACGAAGATCGAAACGATGAAGACAAGCAGCAAGAAGCTCGTGCCACAGCGCGGGTGAAAACGACTAAAGCGTGCCGCATTTTCGGGCGTCAGCGGCAGGCCGGCTTCGTAGTTGAAAATCGTCTTGTGCTCGGCACCGTGGTACTCGAACACGCGCTTGAGATCCGGTAGGAATGAGATCACCCAGAGATAGAGGATGAAGATGATGATGCGGGTGACCTTCTCGAAGAGCACGAAGCCCAGGTCACTGTCTTGGTTGGCCTGCAGGAGGTTCGTGATGCCCAGCGGCAGCAAGAAGAACAACCCGACCGCGAACAGCAAGCTGAAGATCACCGTCACGACCCAGGTCGCTCCGCCGATCTCTTCCTCTTCTTCGCCGAGCTGCTTGTTGGCGCTGATCCCCAGCGCCTTGATGCCGATGCCCATCGACTCGACCAGCGCGACCACGCCGCGCACGACAGGAAGCTTGTAGAAGCGGTTCGACTTGACCTTGCTCTCGAAGTCGTTGACCTCGGTGTCGATCGTGCCGTCTTCGAGCCGCACAGCAACCGCCCAGTGCTTGACGCCGCGCATCATTACGCCTTCGATGATCGCCTGGCCGCCTACGGGCGCGTCCTTGGTGGCTACGAGGTGGCCGCCGTCGGCGCTAGTTGAAGCGGATGCCTCAGCGAAGTCGCTGCCTGATGCGGCCGCAATGTCGCTCGGCGAGCCGGGGCCATGGGCCGCCGCGCCATCGGGCAGCGGACCGTTTGCCGATGGATCGGGAGTTAGGTCCGACGCCATCGCTGGGCTCCTAAGGGAAGTGGTCCTAAACGGGACAGGCCGCGATTAACGCTGCGCGGATTTGGCCGCACGGCGCTGGAAACGCTCGACGCGTCCACCGGTGTCGACCAGCTTCTGCTTGCCGGTGTAGAACGGGTGGCACTGTGAGCAAAGCTCTACGTGCATCTCGGCCTTGGTCGAGCGCGTGGTGAAGGCGTTTCCGCAACTGCACGTGACGCGTGCCTCGACGTACTCTGGGTGAATTCCGGTCTTCATAAGTCCGTGAAGCTTAGACGGTCGCGCGAGGCGACCGGTCAGCAGCCGAGCGAGAGGTGGTTGTTGCGCTCGGACGTCTCACGCGCCATGCGCAGCGGATCGATCACGAAGTCCAGCAGTCCGGAACATTGAGGGCCGAAGAATGTCAGCTTCTCAGATGTCCTAGCGGGCAGCGTGTCGTACGTGAGCACGTGCGGCTTCGTAACGAGGTCATTTGCCAACGGTGCGCCGTTGAGAGTTGCCGAGACCATCTCGCCGGAAACATAGGCACTGGTTCGGCCGCGGTTCTCGACTTCGACCACATACTTCATCGGGAACTCTGGTCGCGAGTCGGAGGCGGTCGTCGGATACCGATTGACACCCTTCACGACCAGATCGGGAAGCGTTCGATTCTGCTTGCAGAGCTTCGAGACGCGCTTGGTCTTGGCGACCACCTTGCCGCTTGCATCGGTCCAGCGGAACTGCACCCTCGCGCGGTAATGGATCCGTGTCTCGACTGGGGTCACAGACAAATTGTGGATATACGAGGTAGCGCTCGGTTCGCTGCCGGCGAGCCACTTTTCGAGACCGTTTTGATCGTCAGCTGCGACGCGCTTGAAACGCCTCTGACCGATGTTGCGCGTGTAGAGGCTGAAGCGCATCTCCATCGTGCCACCGGCGTTGATCGTTGACATCGAGCCCTTGAACGTGAGGCGGCGGTCCGCGTACAGCGCAGCCCCGACACACTCATCGACGGCGAGACGGGCCTTTCCGGGCATCGCCGATGCGTGCGCGTCTGGCTTGCCGGCCGAGGCAGAGGCTGCGAGCAGCAACGCCGTACACAGCAGTGCGAGACACAGCAGTGCGAGCGAGAGCGTGGCGATCCGAACGATCGCATCTGTTGAGAGTCGGCGAGTGCCTTGCATCTGGTTATGAAACAGCCGCTAAGCGGGATAGTTGCGGGGCAGCGAGATATCGCGTGAGCCACTGAACGAGCAAACATACCCCGCGTCCGGGTGTCTGCGACATCGTTGCACGAAATCTGCGACATCGTTGCACGAAAAAGGCCGACATCCCTGAGGACGCCGGCCTTGATCAGTCTCGATTTAGCAGATGGGCGATCAGACGATCTGGTACAGCGGACCGTCGCCACCCTCGGGCGGCGTCAGACGCCCACCCTTGGCAGTGATGGCGCCGCACTGCACACAGTTCGACGGAGTCACGTGGACCTCGACGTTGCCGTGAGCCGGCTGATTGTCGGGGATCTCGTAGACCTGCGCCGGACACAGCGACACCCAGGTCTGGGCAACCTCACGCGGCACGTTGGTCTGGATGCGCACGTGGTTGGGTGCCGAGTCGCGAGTCGCGTTACCGGAGGCGAAGACCGAGTCCAACTTGTTGAAGAAGTACTCGTTGTCGGGCTTGGGGTAGTTCTTCTCGCGGTCACCGATGAACATCGGCTCGCTGGCGTCGGGCGGGCTGATCCACTTGCCGAGCGGCAGGTGACCCTTCGTAGCGATTCCCATCGAGGCCAGCAGGCCGCCGACGAAGAATCCCTTCGAGAACACCTGACGGGCGTTGCGGTTTTCGTATAGCTCGTCACCAATCAGGCCGCCTTGGACCTTCTTGTCGTACTCGCTGAAGTCAGTCGAATCCTTCTTCAGCGCGTCGACGATCGTCTCGGCGGCGTACATACCCGCGTGCATGCCGTAGTGGATTCCCTTGAGCACCGGAATGTTAACCATGCCGGCAGCGTCACCGGCGATCACCATGCCCGGCACCGAAAGCGACTTCGGCATCGAGAAGTAGCCACCGGACGGGATCGTCTTGGCTCCCCAAGCGAGGCGCTTGCCGCCCTTGAGGATCTTGCGTGCGAGCGGATGCGTCTTGAACTGTTGCAGTAGGTCATGGCAGCTGAGCGTGGCGTCGGTGTAGTCGAGACCGATAACCATGCCCATGCAGACCTTGTCCTCGCCCATCGGGTAGATGAACGCGCCACCGAACTCGTTGAAGCGAGCACCCTTGCGCAGCGGCCAACCCATCGTGTGGATCACCTGGTTGAGCGGCTCTTCAACCTGCCAGACCTCCTTGACGCCGAGCTCGTAGCGCTGAGTCTGCTCGGGCTCGATGTCGAAGAACTCCTGCGCGGCCATCGTCAGGTGGCCGAGCGTGCCTTCGGCGACGATCGTCGCCTTGGCGATCACGTCGACGCCTGGCTCGAAGTTGCCCAACGGGTTGCCGTCGCGGTCTTGACCTTTGTCACCGGTGCGAACACCGACGACAGTGCCTTCCTCGACCAACAGCTTCATCGCGCTGGTCTCGGTCAGGACGTAGACGCCCATCTCCTCCGCCTTTTCCGCAAGCCAGCGTGACAACTCCGCCACCGAGGTGATGTAGTTGCCGTGGTTCTTGAAGTTCGGCGGCGGCGGCACGAGCTTGACCTTGTGCTTCTTGGTCAGCAGGTAGGTCGAGTCTTTCTTGACCTCGCCGTAAACCGGCCAGTCGGACGGGTCGAGATCCGGGAAGAGCTCCTGCATCGCCGACGGGCGCATGTTCGCGCCCGAGAGCGTGTGGGCTCCGCAGACCTTGCCCTTCTCGATAACCGCGACGGGAACTTCGCCGAGCGATTCGAGCAGCTCGGGTTCGTTCTCGAGGATCTGCATGATCTTGATGGCGGCCGCGAGGCCGGCGGGTCCGCCGCCAACGATCGCGATGCCAACTTCAATCCGCTCGTCCTCGGGGTCCGTCGGGACACCGATGAACTCCTCCACCTGACTTACGGGTGGCGGAAAATCCGAGGGCTTAACGCCGTGACCGGACATGCGCTTACGCGCCCTTCTTGGCCTTGATGGCCGCGGTCAGTTTCGGGACGATCTTGTGCAGGTCGCCAACCACGCCGAGGTCCGAGAACTCGAAGATCGGGGCGTTGGGGTCCTTGTTGATCGCGACGATGTTCTCGCTGGCCTGCATGCCGACCTTGTGCTGGATCGCACCGCTGATTCCGGCGGCGAGGTACAGCTTCGGAGCGACAGTCTTACCGGTCTGGCCGATCTGGGCGGCATACGGGTACCAACCGGCGTCGACGACCGCTCGGGTCGCGGCGACGGCACCGCCGAGTGAGCCGGCGAGATCCTCGGCCAACTTGAAGTTGCCGGCTTCGCCGAGGCCACGGCCACCGGCGACGAGGATGTCGGCGTCTTCGATGTTGACGTCGGCACCGCGCTGTTCACCACGGGTGACCAGTTCGGCTTGCAGCGACCACGGGCTGAACTCGACCTCAAGCGTCTCGACCGTGGCGGCGCTGCCGACACTGTCGTTGGGCTCGAATGCGTTGAGGCGGCCGATGATGATGCCCTTGTCGCCGACGTAGGCGACATCGACGATCGCGGAGTCCTGCAGCACCGGGCGCTCGACGACAAGCTTGCCGCCATCGACCTTGACCGCGGTCACTTCCATTGTCACGCCGGCGTTGAGACGGGCCGTCAGTCCGGCACCGATCTCGAAGCCGAGCAGACCACCACCGAAGAGCGCGTAGTCGGCACCCTTCTCGGTCATGATCTTGGCGATCGCGTCGACGGCTGGCTGTGCCAGACCTTCTGGACCATCGACCTTGTAAACGGTGCTTGCGCCGTAGTTACCCAGCGTCGCGAGCTTGTCATCAGGGACGTCAGAGCCGACGACGACGGCCGAAGCCTGCCCTCCGAGCTCTCCTGCAAGCCTGGCTGCCTCAGAAACGGCACCAAGCGAGTTCTTGTTGAATTCGCCGTCCTTCGAAAGGACGTAAACGACAATGCCAGCCATTAGAGGAGCTTCCTTTCGTCGAGCCACGAAACGATCTTTTCGATCGCTGCGTCGATGTCATCGTCGGCGTTCTCGATCAGTTCGCCGCTTTCCTTGGCCGGCGGCGGGTTGATCGCGAGGACCTGAGTCTTTGATCCGCCCTCGCCGACCTGGCCGGCGTCGATTCCGACGTCGCCGGAGGACTTGGTGTCGAGCGGCTTCTTCTTGGCGCCCATGATCGCCTTGAGCGACGGGTAGCGCGGCTCGTTAATCGCGTCACCGACGCTGATCACGGCCGGCAGGGTCACCTTGACGGTGTCGTAGCCGTACTCGGCCTGACGCTCACAGGTGAGCGTGTTGCCGTCGGCGTCGAGCTTGATCACCTGGGTCAGCGACGGCATCTTCAGGTGGTCGGCGACGACTGCGCCGATCGTGTAACACTCGCCATCGTCTGACTGCTGGCCCAACAGGACCAGGTCAGGAGCCTCTGATTCGAGGACCTTGGCCAGTGCGTAGCCGGTGGCGTTTACGTCTGAGCCCGCGAGGGCGGCGTCTGTCAACTGAACCGAACGGTCGGCGCCGAGCGAGACTGCTTTGTGCAGTGCGCGGACCGATGATTCGGGACCCATTGTGACGGCGACGATCTCGTCGACCTGAACAGCTCCACCTTCGCGGAGTTGCATGGCGGCTTCGATCGCGTGCGTGTCAAACGGGTTGAGGTTCTTCTCGCCAGAACGGTCAAGGCGCTTCGAATTGGGATCGAGGCGCTTCTCGACAGCGGCGTCCGGAACCTCCTTAACAAGGACGGCAATCTTCAACTTGTCCTCCTGATGCTTGGGGGAACGGCCGGGCACGTGCCAGGACGATTTGCGGGTGTACGGCGGATGAGAGAGCTCTCTGCAAAAAACTCGGAAAGCCGGGTCGCGTTCCCACGGGGAGATACGCGCGGGGAAAAGTTAGCGGGTTTGCGAACGGTCATTCGGTTCGGCTCGGTGATTTACCAGATATCTGGTGGATGGCGCATTGAGGCTGGCGTTGGCGGGACGTGTCACCATAAGTGTCTTAATAGTCAGTTAGTAGTTTGACGGCTGCGGAAGATCGGATGTGTGCCGTCGGTCACGGTTGGCGCCGACGCAACCTCCTCAGACCGGCCACTGCCCGTCGACCGCGCGCGCTACTTCCACGGCCCCTCTTGCAAGCGGGTTTTCGCGGCAAAGTCTCATAATTCGGCTTGGGAATGGGGGTGCTCGTAGCGTGGCCGGGGGGACGGTGCTGCAACACGACTGGCCGCGCTTTGTTGAGACGATGCGGAGCCGCGGTGACTTACGCCGCGACGCGGGACTGGATGAAGTCGATGATGTCCTGGGTCGGGGACCCGGGGGTGAAGACTTCGGCGACGCCCTGCTCTTTGAGCGGGGCGATGTCGTCGGCGGGGATCGTGCCGCCGACGGTTACGAGGATGTCGCCGGCGTCTTGGTCGGCGAGCAACTTGAGGATCTTCGGGACCAGGGTCATGTGGGCGCCGGAAAGGATCGAGAGGCCGATTGCGTCGGCGTCCTCCTGCAGTGCGGTCTCGACGATCTGCTCGGGCGTCTGGTGAAGGCCGGTGTAGATCACTTCCATGCCTGCGTCGCGCAGCGCGCGGGCGATGATCTTGGCGCCACGGTCGTGACCGTCGAGGCCTGGCTTGGCGACGACTACTCGGATCTTCTTCTTGGTGGCGACTGCTTCGGTCATCAGGCAGCCGGAAGGTTACTCGCCCGGCGGTGCCTTGGGCGGTTCAGTCCCGCCGTCGGCCGCTTCGGGCTCACCCTCGTCGATATCGACCTGGCCGTCGGCCGTCGCCATCAGCTCCTCGATCGACGGGTCGCCGCGGGTCACCCAGAGCGAGACCCCGATCGACGCTCCAGCCGCCACGGCGATGAAGCCGAGCGATACGCCGATCGGAATATGAACCCACTCGCTGATCATGAACTTGACGCCAACGAAGATCAGCACGACGGCAAGTCCGGCCTGCAAGTAGACGAACCGCTTCATCGCATCGGCGAGCAGGAAGTAGAGCGCGCGCATGCCGAGCAAGGCGAAGGCGTTCGAGGTGTAGATGATGAATTTGTCGGTCGTAATCGCGAAGATCGCGGGGATCGAGTCGATCGCGAAGACCAGATCGGTGCTGGCGACGGCGACGATCGCGGCGGCAAGCGGGGTAGCGACCCAGACGCCGCGGAATGGCTTGCGGTCGCCAGAGTGTTCGTCGGCGTCGAGATCCGCGTCACGCATGAAGAACTTCGTGTCATGGAAGCGCTTGGTGACCGGGATGATCTTGCGCATGCCGCGCAGTGCGAGATTCTTGTCCGGGTCGGTGTCCTCGACGTCGTGAACGGCCATACGGATACCCGTGCCGATCAGCAAAACACCGAAGAAGTAAATGATCCAGTCGTACGCCTCGATCAACTCGGCGCCGAGCACGATGAAGATCGCGCGCAGTGCCAGCGCACCGATCAATCCCCAGAAGAGAACTCCGTTATGCAGCTTTTGCGGCACATGGAAGTACGTGAAGATGACGGCAAAGACGAAGACGTTGTCGACCGAGAGCGCACGTTCGAGCAGATATCCGGCGTAGTACTCGCCAGCGGGTTGGCTACCCAGCTGCCACCAAACAATGATGCCAAACGCCAGTCCGATCGCAACCCAGATGATGTTGAAGATGATCGCTTCGCGGAAGCTGACGGCGTGCGCGTCGCGATGTAAAACGAAGAGGTCGAGCGCCAGCAAAACGACGACGCTCACGCCAAACGCGATCCAGAGCCAGGTGGGTGCGGAACTCATTGCGCGCTGAGCCTAGGCGAAGTCGCGGCGCGAGGCGTGGCTAAAAGACCGGGATTTCACGATAAGTCCCGAAGACATCTTGCAGCGCCTGCACGATCTCGCCCTCGGTGGCCATCGCGCGAGCGCACTCGAGGATCGGATGAAGCAAGTTCTGATCAGTGGCGGCGGCCTCGCGCAGAGTCTTCAACGTCGCCTCGACCGCAGCAGCGTCACGACCAGCCTTGACAGCCTGCACCCTCCCCACCTGCTTGCCCTCGAGCGCAGCGTCGATCTTGTGGATCGGCAGTTGTTTTTCGTCCTCAAGCTTGTAGCGATTGACGCCGACGACGATGCGCTGGCCAGCGTCGACTTCGCGCTGGTAGCGAAAAGCCGCGTCGGCGATCTCGCGCTGAGGAAATCCGCGCTTGATCGACTCGACGATGCCGCCGAGTTCGTCGATCCGGCGGAAGTAGTCGTAGGCCGCCTCTTCCATTTGGTTGGTCAACGCCTCGACGTAGTAGCTGCCGCCGAGCGGGTCGGCGGTTCGTGTGGCGCCGGTCTCGTGCGCGATCACCTGCTGGGTGCGTAGGGCGATGCGAGCGGCGTCTTCGGTCGGCAGAGCGAGCGCCTCATCGTACGAGTTGGTGTGCAGCGATTGAGTCCCGCCGAGCACTCCGGCGAGCGCCTCGATTGCGGTGCGAATGTGGTTGACCTCTGGCTGTTGGGCCGTCAGTGACACCCCCGCAGTCTGGGTGTGGAAGCGCATCAGCATCGACTTCGGGTTCTTGGCGCCGTACTTGTCACGCAGCTCGCGCGCCCAAATGCGGCGAGCCGCACGGTACTTGGCGATCTCTTCGAAGAACTCGATCTGGGCGTTGAAGAAGAAGCTCAGTCGCGGCGCAAAATCGTCGACATCCAGCCCACGTTCGATGCCGGCCTCGACGTACGCAAAGCCGTCTGCGAGCGTGAATGCGAGCTCCTGCTGGGCGGTCGATCCGGCCTCGCGAATGTGGTATCCGGAGATGCTGACTGGATGCATCAACGGCATCTCGCGAGTGCAGTACTCGATCAAGTCGGTGACCAGGCGCATCGCGTGGTCGATCGGGAAACACCACTCCTTCTGAGCGATGTACTCCTTGAGGATGTCGGTCTGGAATGTGCCGGCGAGCTTCTCGGGCGGGATGCCCTTGCGCTCGGCCGCGGCGACATAAAAGGCGAGCATGATCGCGGCCGGAGCGTTGATCGTCATCGAGGTCGAGACCTTGTCTAGCGGAATGCCCTGAAAGAGCGTCTCCATGTCATCGAGCGTGTCGATCGCGACGCCCTCGCGGCCGACCTCGCCAAGCGAGCGATGGTCGTCGGAATCGTGACCCATCAGCGAC
Organism: Solirubrobacterales bacterium; assembly: GCA_049274915.1. Classification (GTDB taxonomy): domain Bacteria; phylum Actinomycetota; class Thermoleophilia; order Solirubrobacterales; family JACPNS01; genus JACPNS01. The sequence continues at coordinate 1,081 of JBASTN010000090.1, read as the reverse complement.
GGCATGTCGTAGGCGGTCGAAAGACCCGTCTGGCCGTGGTCGAGCAAGTAGCGGAAGCGCTCGTTGGTCTCCTCGGCCGTGCCGAAGCCGGCGAACTGGCGCATCGTCCACGTGCGGCCGCGATACATCGACTCATACGGCCCGCGAGTGAACGGGAATGTGCCCGGATCGCCGAGGTCCCGCTCGTAATCGACGTCGACGTCTTCAGGCGTGTAGAGCGGCTTGACCGACTCGCCGCTGATCGTCGTCAGCAACTCGCCGGAGGGCGAAATCTCGGGCTCGGTCTGGACGGGATCGCGAACGGGTTCCACTGTCTGAACAATACGCGGTCAGGACTGATTCGCTTGTTGCATGTTCAGTGAATACCGGACTACAGGCAGGAGCCTGCGCTCAGTCCAGTAGCTCGAGCACCCGATCCGGTGGCCGGCACAGCACCGCCCGCGGCCCGAGCTCTGCGATCGGGCGCTCGACGAGTCCGGGATTCTCTGCCATCAGTTCGATCAGTTCGATGTCGCCGTGATCAGAATCTGCGAGGCCTAGCTCTTTGTAGAGCGGATCCCTGCGGCGCAGCAGGTCGCGCGGAGTGATCCCGGCTTTGTCGAGCAACTCGGCGATCTTCGCTGCCGACAGCGGATCGACGAAGTAGTTGACGTCCTCGAAGTCGATGCCTCGTTCGTTGAGCAGAGCGACTGTCTTGCGGCAATTCGTGCAGGTCGGCTTCTCGTAGATCGTTAACCGGTCGATCGTCAGCGGGTCGGACATCGCCGCAGGTTACCCGTTGTGATAAATCCTCAGTTGTGCGATACGCGCACGGCGATTCCGGGTAGGCAGGGAGTACGCGTCGCGACTGCGGCGCACCACACTTAGGAGGCGGACATGACCCTGAAAGATTTGATTGACAAAGGCAAGAAGATCGTCGAGGATCACGGCGGTGTCGACGGCCTGAAAGAAACCGTCACCAAGAGCGCGACCGAGATCAAGGACATCGCGACTGGAGAAGGCACGGTGACCGACAAGCTCAAAGGCGCGGCCGACGTGGTCAAGGAGGCCGGCGCCGAGGGTGGTTCGGCCGGTGGTGGCG
>JBASTN010000089.1:0-9688 GCA_049274915.1 Solirubrobacterales bacterium | reverse complement strand
GGCCGCGTGGCCGTCGCCAGCTGCGACCGATGAGTACCGTGACCGTCCGCCTCCTCGGCGGACTCGGCAATCAGATGTTTCAGTACGCCGCCGGTCTCGCGGTGGCCGAGCGTCACGGATCAAAATTGAGACTCGATCCGTCCTACATCACATTCGAAGCGCATCGCGCGTATGCGCTCGACGTCCTGAAGGTGCGCGCGACGGTCTCGAATCGTCGTCGGGTGCCTCGATGGGTTTTCGACCGCCCGGGGCTCGATGAGGCGATTGTCAAGCGGCGCTTTCGCGCGTCGGTCGAGCGCGAACGCGAGCATCCGTACAACCCCGAGATCGAGTCAGCCCCGGCGAACGCTTACCTGATCGGGTACTGGCAGTCGGAGAAATATCTCGATCCGGTGAGCGACCAGCTGCGTCGCGACCTTCGACCACGCGAGATCGGCCCGAAGGCTGCGCTGATGGCGGATCGGATCCGGCAAACCGACCGCTCGGTCGCGGTGCACGTGCGCCGCGGCGACTACATCGACGTCGAACAAACGCGAACCCTGCACGGTGTCTGTTCATCGGACTATTACACCCGTGCCGCAAGCTTGATCGCCGAGCGCGCCGGCGACTCGACTCACTTCGTCTTCTCCGACGACCCCGACTGGGCACGCAAGAATCTCAAGTTGCCCGGGGAGACTGTGATCGCCTCGGATTCGCACGAAGCGCACGAAGATCTCCATCTGATTTCGCAGTGCACCCACGCGATCATCGCCAACAGCTCGTTCAGCTGGTGGGGTGCCTGGCTTGGCGAGACCGGCAAATCGATCGTCGTCGCACCGGAAAATTGGTTCGCGGAAATGCCGCTCGACTACAGCGACATCGTGCCGCAGCGCTGGATCCGTCTCTGATGCAACCATCGCCGATCTGCGCGCATACATCGAGACACTCCAAACGGCACTCGCCTCAACACGAAGTTCGCTCAGCTGGCGCGTGACCCGTCCGCTGCGCGCGGCAAAGTCTCTGCTGGCACGCAAGCGCGTCTAGAGCCTGCTTGCAAGAGGCACTGCAACGGTTTCGCGGCACCGTCGTCGCCCGTTCGCAACAGGTTGCCCCTGCTATTATCGCCGCCGACTTTGCTGTCGGGCAGGAACGCCTGCGCGACTGTGATGTTTGCCGCCGCTTTTTGCTTCGATTCCGATCAAGCCAGAGGCGGGTGGTCCAAGTCGCCAGATGACGAGATCAACGACCACATAGCGGGACTTAAAGCAGGGCGAGGTCGCTGACGCGATCGTTCGCGGGCCCTGCGAGGGCCCTTTTTTGTGCCCAAATAGTCGGTCCGGCCAACGCCGGAACCGCTTTGGCCCCACCGCAGCCCCCATTCATCAAAGACCTAACCGGAAGTTACGAATCGCCCTGCCATGCCACGCAAAGTTTCCCTAGAAAAGACCCGAAACATCGGGATCATGGCTCACATCGACGCCGGTAAAACGACGACGACCGAGCGCATCCTTTATTACACCGGCCGCACGCACAAGATCGGCGAGGTGCACGAAGGCGCGGCCGTGATGGACTGGATGGAGCAGGAGCAAGAGCGCGGAATCACGATCACCTCCGCCGCCACCACAGCATTCTGGGACGACCACCGCATCAACATCATCGACACGCCGGGCCACGTCGACTTCACCGTCGAAGTAGAGCGCTCACTACGCGTGCTCGACGGCGCCGTCGCTGTTTTTGACTCGGTCGCCGGTGTCGAGCCGCAGTCAGAGACCGTCTGGCGCCAGGCCGACACCTACAAGGTTCCGCGTATCGCCTACGTCAACAAGATGGACCGCACCGGTGCCAGCTTCGAGATGAGCGTCCGCACGATGATCGAGCGCCTCGGCGCCAATGCGATCCCGATTCAGCTGCCGATCGGCTCCGAAGGCGAGTTCGCCGGCATCGTTGATCTCGTCACCGAAAAGGCTACGATTTACAAGGACGACCTCGGCCAGGAGCTCGAAGTCGTAGACATCCCCGCCGACCTCGTCGACGCAGCCCACGAGGCGCGCACTCACCTGATCGAAGCGATCGCTGAGTACGACGACGACCTAATGGAGAGCTACCTCGCCGACGAAGAGCTCGACATCGAGCGCGTCAAGGCCGCGATCCGCCAGGCCACGCTCGACATGACGATGACTCCGGTCCTCTGTGGATCAAGCTTCAAGAACAAAGGCGTGCAGCCTCTGCTCGACGCCGTCATCGCTTACCTGCCTTCACCGCTTGACGTTCCGTCAATCACCGGTCATCACCCCAAGACCGACGACGAGGACACCCGCGAGTCATCCGACGAAGCCCCCTTCGCCGCCCTCGCGTTCAAGATCGCGACCGACCCGTTCGTCGGAAAGCTCGTGTTCTTCCGCGTCTACTCAGGCACCCTGACCGCCGGTTCCAAGATTCTCAACGCAACGACGGGCAAGACCGAGCGTCTCGGCCGCATCTTGATGATGCACGCCAACGACCGCGAAGACGTCAATGAGGTCTACGCGGGCGACATCGCCGCAGCCGTCGGCGCCAAAGAAGCCACCACCGGTGACACCTTCTGCGACCCGACCCAGCCGATCATCCTCGAGAAGATGGAGTTCCCCGAGCCCGTCATCCACGTTGCGATCGAGCCGAAGACCAAGTCCGACCAGGAGAAGATGGGTACTGCCCTTCAGGCACTGGGCCAGGAAGACCCGACTTTCCGCATTCGCACCGACGAAGAGACCGGCCAGACGATCATCGCCGGAATGGGCGAGCTTCACCTCGAGGTCCTCGTCGATCGGATGATGCGCGAGTTCAACGTCGAGGCGACGATCGGCAAGCCGCAGGTTGCTTACCGCGAGACGATTCGCTCCGAAGCGCTGAAGGTTCAGGGCAAGTTTGTTCGTCAGTCCGGTGGTCGTGGCCAGTACGGCGACGTCGTCATCAACATGATGCCGAACCCCGGCGAGGGCTACGAGTTTGATGACAAGATCAAGGGTGGTGTGATCCCCGGTGAATACATCCCGTCGGTCAACGCCGGCATCAAGGAAGCTCTCGAGAACGGCATCAAGGCCGGCTACCCGATGGTTGACGTCAAGATCGAGCTGATCGACGGCTCGTACCACGACGTCGACTCGTCAGAAATGGCTTTCAAGATCGCCGGTTCAATGGCGGCCCAAGAGGCAGCCAAGCGCGCCAAGCCAGTGCTGCTTGAGCCGGTCATGAAGGTCGAAGTAGTCACTCCCGAGGACTTCCTCGGCGACGTGATCGGCGACCTTTCACGCCGCCGCGGCAAGGTCGCAGGACAGGAGCCGCGCGGTAACGCGATGGCCGTCGACGCGACCGTCCCGCTGTCAGAAATGTTTGGTTACGCAACGGACGTGCGTTCAGCCACGCAGGGTCGTGCGAGCTACACGATGCAGTTTGAACGCTACGAAGAGGTTCCGAACAACATCGCGACGGAGATCGTCGAGCACCGCACGGGATCGCCGGTCACGGCATAGAACGACGAACGGGCAAAAGACAGAACAAGGTTTTTAACGATTTAGAAACGCATGTATATTTCCCCGGGTTCGTCAGTGAAATGGCGCATTTTGGGAGTTTCTCAACAGGTTCGAAAGGAGCAAAGAATGGCGAAGGAAAAGTTTGAGCGCGATAAGCCGCATGTCAACGTCGGAACGATTGGTCACGTCGACCACGGAAAGACGACGCTGACGGCAGCCATCACCACTGTCCTTGCAGAGGCGAGCGGTGGCGAGGCGAAGTCTTTCGCCGAGATCGACAACGCTCCTGAAGAGAAGGAACGCGGTATCACCATCGCGACCTCTCACGTCGAGTACGAGACCGAGGGCCGCCACTACGCCCACGTCGACTGCCCGGGCCACGCTGACTACGTGAAGAACATGATCACCGGTGCCGCCCAGATGGACGGCGCGATCCTCGTGGTTTCGGCTGCTGACGGTCCGATGCCGCAGACGCGTGAGCACATCCTGCTCGCACGCCAGGTCGGCGTTCCGTACATCATCGTCTTCCTCAACAAGGCCGACATGGTCGACGACCCCGAGCTGCTCGAGCTGGTCGAAGAAGAAGTCCGCGACCTGCTTAACGAGTACGACTTCCCGGGTGCCGACATCCCGTTCATCACGGGTTCGGCCACTCAGGCACTGTCAGGTGATGCCGACGCCAAGCAGAAGATCATGGATCTCGCCAAGGCGCTCGACGACTACATCCCCGAGCCCGTCCGCGAGCTCGACAAGCCGTTCCTGATGCCGGTTGAAGATGTCTTCTCGATCACCGGCCGTGGCACCGTCGCCACAGGTCGTATCGAGCAGGGTGTCGTCAACACCGGTGACGAGGTCGAGATCGTCGGAATCGCCGAGGCGACCGACAAGACCGTCATCACCGGAGTCGAGATGTTCCGCAAGATCCTCGACCGCGGCGAGGCCGGCGACAACGTCGGATGCCTGCTGCGTGGTACGAAGCGCGAAGAGATTCAGCGTGGACAGGTTCTGTCCAAGCCGGGTTCGATCACGCCTCACACCAAGTTCAAGGCGCAGGTGTACTGCCTGAAGAAGGAAGAGGGTGGACGTCACACCCCGTTCTTCAGTGGTTACCGTCCGCAGTTCTACTTCCGCACCACCGACGTGACCGGTGTCGCCAACCTGCCTTCAGGTGTCGAGATGGTCATGCCGGGCGACGACGTCGAGATGGACATCGAGCTGATTCAGCCGATCGCCATGGACGAGCAGCTGCGCTTCGCGATCCGCGAAGGTGGACGCACCGTAGGTTCAGGAGTTGTGACCGCGATCGTCGAGTAAGCAATTCAACTGGCGAGGTTCCCTCTCACACTCCGGTGTGGGAGGGGTCTCACAGTTACTTCCTTCCCCCGCAAACACAGAAACGACATGGCAGCACTCACTCAAAACAAGATTCGCATTCGACTCAAGGCATATGACCATGAGGCGATCGAGGCTGCCGCCAAGGAGATCGTTCAGACCGCCGAACGTACCGGCGCCACGATTTCCGGCCCCGTGCCGCTGCCGACCGAGAAGAACGTCTACTGCGTCATTCGCGGTCCGTTCAAGGACAAGGACTCACGCGAGCACTTCGAAATTCGTACGCACAAGCGTCTGATTGACATCCATCACCCGTCGCCCAAGACGGTCGACTCGCTGCAGCGTCTCGACCACCTGCCCGGCGGCGTCGACATCGAGATTCGGATCTAGGTCGATGGCTGGATTGATCGGTAAGAAGCTCGGCATGACCCAGATCTTCCAGGAAGACGGCGTCGTCGAGCGCGTCACGGCGATTCAGGCTGGACCGTGCTTCGTCACCGGCCTGCGTAACAGCGAGCGCGACGGCTACGACGCAGTCCAGCTCGCCTTCGATGAGGTCGCTGAGAAGCGTCTCAACAGGCCCGCCGCCGGACTCTTCAAGAAGACCGGCGCTCCGATGTCGCGCAAACTCGTCGAGTTCCGCGGCGACCCGAGCACCTTCCAGACCGGCGAGACCAAGGGCGAAGACGAGACCCTGAAGATCGGCGACACGATCACCGTCGAGCTGTTCGAGAAGGGTCAGACCGTCAAGGTCGCTGGCATCTCAAAGGGCAAGGGCTTTGCCGGAACGATTAAGCGACACAACTTCTCACGTGGACCGGAGACCCACGGTTCACACAACACGCGCGCTCCCGGATCAATCGGTCAGAGCGCCGACCCCGCACGAGTTTTCAAGGGAATCCGCGGTCCCGGCCAGATGGGTAACGAGCGTGTTACCCAGAAGGGCCTCGAGATCGTCGACGTTCTTACCGACGACAACGTCCTCTTGGTCCGCGGCTCCGTGCCCGGTCCCAAGGGCGGTTACGTGGAGGTGCGTTTCGATGGCTAGCGCCAAGATCGAAGCCCCCGTTCTGGGCAAGACCAGCAAGATCGAGCTCGACCCGGCCGTCTTCGGTGAGACCTTCAATGGCACCTTGGTGCACGAAGTCGTTCGCGCCGAGCGCAACGCCAAGCGCAGCGGAAACGCTTCGACCAAGCGTCGTGGCGAAGTCGCCATGACCGGAGCCAAGGCGTGGCGCCAGAAGGGCACTGGTCGTGCCCGCGTCGGCGCGCTTTCCGCCGGACATCGCAAGGGCGGTGGCGTGACCTTCGGTCCCAAGCCGCGCAACTACGTCTTTAAGGTCAACCGCAAGGCACGTCGTAAGGCCCTGCGCGCTGCCCTCTCGCTGCACGCCGGCCGCGGCACTCTGGCGATCGTCGAGTCTGGCTCGTTCGCTGACCCGGCCACCAAGATCGCTTCGCAGAACCTCACCGACTGGCAAGACACCGGTTCGGTCGTCCTGCTCACCGCCGGCACCGACGAGCGCAACCTCGCCCTCTCCTTCCGCAACATCGGCCGCGTCCGCGCCGTCCTGACCCCAGAACAACTCGGCGTCTACGAGCTAACCGCAGCCCAAAACCTCGTCATCTCCAAGGACGCCCTCGACTCGCTCTCGAATCTCGCCTCCACCGAGATCACCCGCGAGTCCAAGAAACCAGTCCTAGCCCACCCCGCCGGCAAAACCAACCCCACCGGCGGCATCCGCGCCGTCCCCAAACCCAAGCTTTCCGCATCCGAGCGCGCCGCCAACGCGGCCTCAGCTAAATCTGGTTCCACTTCGCCCTCGTCTGACGCCCCACGCGTGTCCGATGAGGATGGGGCCCCAGCGCCAGCTGGGGATGGATCCTCGTCGGACGCAGCTCCAGGTAGCCAGGAGGATTCGAACTAATGGACCCCCGCACCGTTCTAATCGCTCCAGTCGTCTCTGAAAAGAGCTACGCCCTGATGAGCGTCAACAAGTACACCTTCCGCGTCCACCCCGACGCCCACAAGACCCAGATCGCGCACGCCGTCGAACAGGTCTTCGATGTCGAGGTCGCGCAGGTCCGCACGATGACCGTCAAGTCCAAGCCGAAGCGCCGCAACCTTTTCGCCGGTTCAACACGCGGCTGGAAGAAGGCGATCGTCGAGCTCAAGCCCGGCAATCGAATCGAACTCTTTGAAGGGGCGGCGACCGAGTAATGGCGATCAAGCGTCACAAGCCGACCAGCCCGGGCCGCCGTTTTGCGACCTGGATCGTCAACGACGAGGTCACCAAGACGACTCCCGAGAAGTCCCTGACCACCGGCATGCGTAAGAGCGGCGGTCGCAACAACAAGGGTCGCAAGACCGCTCGTCATCGTGGCGGCGGAGCGAAGCGTGCCTTCCGTCAGATCGACTTCAAGCGCAACAAGGACGGCGTGCCGGCCAAGGTTGCAGCGATCGAGTACGACCCCAACCGCACTTCCAACATCGCTCTCTTGCACTACCACGACGGCGAGAAGCGCTACATCATCGCGCCAAACCAGCTGAAGGTCGGTATGACCGTGCAGTCGGGTGAAGGTGCCGAGATTCAGGTCGGCAACGCGATGAAGCTTGGGCAGATCCCGACGGGTACCGTGATCCACGCAGTCGAGTTGCAGCCCGGACGCGGCGCGCAGCTGGGCCGTAGCGCCGGTGCATCGATTCAGCTTGCCGCTAAAGACGGCGGCATGGTCACGCTGCGCTTGCCGTCGAGCGAGATGCGCATGGTCAGCGCCGAATGCCGCGCCACGATCGGCGCCGTCGGTAACGCCGACCACCAAAACGTCACAATCGGCACCGCAGGCCGTTCGCGCCACATGGGCAAGCGTCCGCAGACTCGTGGTGTCGCAATGAACCCGGTCGACCACCCGCACGGTGGAGGCGAGGCGCACAAGACTCCCGGTGGTCACCCGACCACGCCGTGGGGCAAGCCTGCGCTGGGTTACCGCACACGCAAGAAGAACAAGAAGTCCGACGACCTAATCGTCCGTGGCCGTCGCCGCGGCAAGGGCCGGCGCCGCTAAGTAGCGGGCCAGAGAGAATTTTTAGAGAGGTATTTGAGTGAGTCGTTCATCAAAAAAGGGACCGTGGGTAGAAGACCGCCTGATGGGGCGGATCGAAGCCATGAACGAAAGCGGCAGCAAGCAGGTCGTCAAGACCTGGTCGCGCGCTTCGACGATCTTTCCGGACATGGTTGGTCACACGATCGCCGTACACGACGGCCGCAAGCACGTGCCGGTGTTCGTCTCCGAGTCGATGGTCGGCCACAAGCTCGGTGAGTTCGCGCCGACCCGTACTTTCCGCGGCCACTCCGGCGATAAGGGCAAGGTCAGATAGCAATGGCTGACGAGAAGAAGCCCAAGGCAGCCGACGCAGAAGCGACGACGGACGACAAGTCCGCCGCGAAGCCTGCTGCCCAAAAGGCGACAGATAAGGCGGCAACAGAGGCGAAGGCGTCGGAGAAGAAGGCCGACGCCAAGCCGTCCGCAGCTAAGAAGCCGGCCGACAACAAGCCGGCCGCTAAAAAGACTGATTCCAAGGCCGACGCCGAGAAGACCGAGGCGAAGCCGAAGTCCACGACCGCCAAGGCCAAGGCAAGCGACGAGAAGGCCGAGGGCGCCAAGAAGCCTGCCGCCAAGAAAACCGCTGCCAAGACCGACGCCAAGTCGACTGCGAAGCCGGCCACGAAGCCGTCACGTCGCAGCAAGCCGGCCAAGGACGACTCGCCCGACGAAGCCACTTTTGTCCGCGCACAGGCTCGCTTCGTTCGCAGCTCGCCACGCAAGTCGCGCCTCGTCGTCGACCACATCCGTGGAAAGCAGATCGACGAAGCACGCACCACCCTTACGTTCATGGCCCGCCACGTCGCCCAAGACGTGCTGAAGGTGCTCAACTCGGCCGTCGCCAACGCCGAGCACAACCACGACCTCGACGCCGACGACCTGACGATTGCGATCGCCTACGTCGACGAGGGTCCGACGATCAAGCGCTTCCGTCCTCGCGCAAAGGGGCGTGCGACTCCGATCCTCAAGCGCACCAGCCACATCACGATTGTCGTCTCTGACGGCTCTCCCAAGCAGATTTCCGAAGTTTCGAAGAGAAAGGCAGCCGCCTAATGGGCCAGAAAGTCCACCCCGAGGCGATGCGCGTCGGCTACATCCACGACTGGAAGTCGAACTGGTTCAACGAGAAGAACTTCGCCGACTACCTGATCGAGGACGTCAACATCCGCGAGCACATTTTCGGACGTCTCGCGCACGCCGGCCTCTCGAAGGTCACGATCAAGAAGAACGCCAATGAGGTCACCGTGAACATCCACACGGCGCGCCCCGGCATCGTCATCGGCAAGTCCGGTAGCGAGGTCGACGCACTTCGCCGCGAGCTGCACAAGCTCACCGATAAGTCCGTCAAGGTCAACATTCTCGAGGTCAAGCGGCCCGAACTCGACGCGATGCTGGTCGCCCAGTCGGTCGCCGAACAGCTTCAGAACCGCGTTGCCTTCCGTCGAGCGATGAAGCGTGCACTGACCAGCGCGATGCGCTCTGGCGCCAAGGGCGCAAAGATCCAGGTTTCCGGCCGCCTCGGCGGATCCGAGATGGCCCGCACCGAGCTTTACCACGACGGCCGCGTGCCGCTGCACACGATCCGCGCCGACATCGACTACGGCTTCTGGGAAGCGCGTACGACCTTTGGTCCGATCGGCGTCAAGTGCTGGATCAACAAGGGCGAGATCATGCCCGAAGGATTTGCTTCCGACCTCACTCAGATCGACGCACCAAGCCCCGCAGGCGCCGGCGACGACCGCCGACGTGGCGGACGCGACGGA
>JBASTN010000088.1:0-35139 GCA_049274915.1 Solirubrobacterales bacterium | reverse complement strand
GTCCCGGCCCTTCGGTGTTGCCGCCGCCGGTCGGTGTGGGCGGGCGCTGCGGCTCGATGATGACGGTGGTCGACTCTTCGTCGACGATTTCCTCGGGCTTGCCGGTCGGCTCAGTCGGGCGTTCGACGGGTCCGGTTGGGGTGGTCGCTTCCGGCTGACCGGTCGCGCCGGTTTCGCCGGTTGCTTCGGCCTCGCCGGACTCGTCTGCCGGATCGGCGGCCGGGGCCACCGGTGCGACGCCGCCGGTGTTTGGTGCCTCGGACTTGGGCTTGGTGTCGGGGGCGACTTGCTCTTGGGCGATCTTGTTGGTGTTGACGTCGTGCTTGGCGACCTGTGCAACTCCACCGGTCACGATCGCAGCGGCGGCGAGCCCGGCACCGACCTTTGCCGCGACGGCTCCAAGCCCGGCAGAGACGCCAGCACCTGCGGCCGCACCTGCGCCAACTCCACCAGCGGTTCCGGCGGCAGCTCCGGCCATGCCAGCTCCGGTCATTCCAGCCCCGGTCGCGGCCGCGCCACCGGCCGCCGCGCCGCCACCGATTGCGGACGAACCGAAGGTGGTTCCGCCGAACAGCTTCAGCGCGATGATGCTCTTAATCGCCATCAGGCCGCCGACCGGCGCCAATACCGCGAGCTTGCGGTTGGTCAGGCTGAGTTCTTTCTTGAATGCGCGACAGCGATCGCAGTCACTGACGTGACGACGCGCCGGGGCGGAAAGCTTCTGCAGGCCTTCGGCGACGGCACCGAGCTCAAGGCGAACTTCATCGCAGCTGAGTCGGCGTGACTCGGCGGCTTCGGCGAGCGAAACGCGTGCGCGCACGAGCAGGCTCTTGACGCTGGGAATCGAGGTGTCCATCGTCTCGGCGATCTGGTCGTAAGAGAGGTCGCCCATCTCGCGCAGCATCAGCGCCGTGCGTTGGGTCTCGGGCAGGCGCTTAACGTCGTCGACGAGATCCTCGAGGTCAAGCTTGTCGTGCACGCGGTCGGCCGTAGCGACCGCAGCGCCGCCTTCGAAGATGTCCATCGAGTCGACGCCGGTTGGACGCGGGCGGCGCAGATGGTTAAGCGACCGGTTGCGGGCGATGCGGTAGAGCCACGGCCGCACGTTGAGCTCGCGGTCGTCGGCAAGCATCGCGCGATAGGCCGAGACGAAAACCTCTTGCAGGATGTCTTCGGCGTCTTCGGTCGAGCCGACCATGTGACGTGAGAAGGCCAGCAGTCGAGCGCGGTAGCGCGCGATCAGAACCTCGAACGCAGCATCGTTGCCGCGACGCGTCAGCGAGACCAGCCGCTCGTCGGACTGCAGGCGCAGAAAACCGGCACGCGGGTCTTTGAGCAGCGTGGCGGAGTTCGATCCGGAGTCTCTGAGAACGGAAGCTTCCATGAAATTCTGACTTCGTAGTACTAACTGTCTATCGGCATATACACCCGAAACGGCATAAAGTCGCGGTTAGTCCACGTTAAACGAGCGTTGCGTGGACCGTTTCGGACGGTACCTTGGACATGCCCCGCATCGGAAAGCGGCAAACGCCGATTTTCGTGGCGGTGGACACCTTGCCCGGGTGGCGGAACGGTAGACGCGGCTGACTTAAAATCGGCTGCCCAAGAGGCGTGTGGGTTCGATTCCCACCCCGGGCATACGTCCGTCCAGCCTTAACACGACATAAAACGATGAAACGGTTAGAATTCGGCTAATTAGACACGCTGCTTAATAAGCCCGGTCGCTGCCATCTTTGAGCGCCGTCTTTGAGCGTCCGAACAACGAGCGTCCGAAGCACCTCCAGCCACCATCCCCCAAGCCCTACGCCTTCAGGAGTGAAAGCATGACTGCGACGACGAACCCTGTCCAGCTCGGCAAGTCTCTACCCGCCGATCAGATCGACTACATCGACCTCTACCGCCGCTGGGAGCAAGGCAACTGGTCGGCGATGGATCTTGATTTCACTCAGGACAAGGTTGACTGGAACGAGACGTTCGACGAGTTCATGCGCAAGGCCGCCCGCTGGAACTACTCGCTGTTCTTCTTTGGCGAGGACGAGGTCGCCGATCAGCTCTCTCCGTTTATCGACGCCGCACCGCTCGAAGAGCACAAGTACTTCATCACGACTCAGCAGGTCGACGAGGCGCGCCACGCGATCTTCTTCTCGCGTTTCTTTCGCGAGGTGATCGGCGTTGATTCCACCGACTATGCGTCGACGCTCGCAAGTACGCAGCCAGACCTGACATACGGCATCAAGAGGGTCTTCAAGACGCTCACCCGCGTGACCGATCAGATGCGCGGCGGCGATCACTCCACGACCAAGCTTGCGCAGGCGATCACGCTGTACCACTTCATCGTCGAGGGCACACTCGCCCAGACCGGCCAGCACTTCATCGCCGACTATCTCGAACGGATGGACGTACTGCCCGGTTTCCGTGAAGGCATGCAGAACGTCGAGAAGGACGAACAGCGGCACATCGCCTTCGGCGTCAAGCTACTGGCTGACCTCAACCGGCAAGACCCGGAGGTCAAGCCGGCCGTCCGCGAGATCCTCGCCGAGGTGATGCCACAGACAATCGGCGTGTTTCGCCCACCGAACGATGACGAACGTTACGTAACGGTCTTCGGAGAGACACTCGAGAGCATCGCGATCACCGGCCAGAAGCAGATCGAGCAGCGCCTCAATGCCGCTGGGTTCGACGCGCTCGGACCTGACGGCGTGTTGCCGTTCAAGAACGACAACATCTCACACGCCGAACGAGCCCGGCGCGCATTCGTCATGCAAAAGGCCGGTTTTTTTAGCGGTGGCACCGAGCCGGTCAAGAACGACCCACGGGCGCTGGAGTATTTCTTTGACCTGATGCAGGGGTCCGTTTGCCCGGATCATGGGTTGAAGTCTCCGAAGGTTCTGCAGTGGGACTTCACAGACGCTGATCCATGGAACATTCGCATCGACAACGGCAACACCGAGGCCCGAGCCGGTCTCGATCCCAAGGCCAACGTGACCTTTCGCGTCAGCCTCGCCGACTGGATGGCTGTAATCGACGGTCGTCAGCCGATTGCCAAGGCGATTCTCTCGCGCAAGCTGCGCCCCAAGGGCGAGGTCCGCACGTTGCTGGCTCTGCCGAAGGTCTTCGAGACTTCGTAACTGCGGCGCCACGCGGCGTCATCGGTTGGGCGCTTGCATCACGGCCTGAAAAACGGGACCAGTCGTTAAGTTGTCAGGTCGATATGTCTGTTGCCCCGTCAATTCGACTTAGTCTGCGCCTACGGATGCGCCTGGCGATCGCACTGTTCACACTCGCGGTGGCCGTCGCGGCTGCAGGTGCATTCGCTGTGCCCGCCGACGCGGCAATTGAGTTCGAGGCGTCGGTCGCCACGGTCAACGATCCGGGCCAGATCGCGACCGATCCGGCCGGGCGCGTGTACGTCCCGGTTCGCAACTCCAGACAGGTGCTGATCTTCGACAGCGCGCGTAACGGCAACCGGCTGATCACCTCGATCGGCACGGGCCTGGTGCAGGATCCCGCGGCCGTCTCGGTCGACAATCGCGGCAACATCTACGTCGCCGATGCGGCTCGAAACGTTGTCGTTCTTTTCGGTCCCTACGTCTCTGGCGCGAAGTACGCCGGCACCGATGGAGCGCCCGGCACTGGCCTGGGTCAGTTCGACGGCCCGGTCGCGCTCGCCACCGACATCGAACCCCGACTCTACGTCGCCGAGTACAACAACGTGCGCGTCCAGGTGCTCGACCCGGCGCGCGGTGCGCTAGGAACGCTCTTTGCTTTCGGCGTTGCCGAGCCCGGTCCGTTCGGTCGACCCAACGGCATCGCGCTCGATCCGCTGAACCGAATCTACGTAGTTAGCGCTGGCGTGACCGGTGGCCTCCGCTTGTTTGACCCGCGTGGCGCGATCCTCACGCAGGTGGCCGCACCCGGCGCTGCCGCCGGTCAGATCACCGGAGCACTAGGCGTCGCGACGGATCCGGTCGGTCGCGCGCTCGTCGCCGACAGCGGTAACGACCGCATTAGCTTCTTCAACTCACTCGAAGGCGGGCTCGGTTTGATCGAGACCTACGGGACCTCCGGCGCCGGAGCGGGCCAGTTCAACGACCCGGCTTCACTGGCGACCGCGCCAGGCGCGCTGCTCTATGTTGCCGACGCCGGGAACGGTCGGCTGCTGCGGCTGCGCTACGACGACACCGATCACGACGGTGCTATCGACGCGACCGACAACTGCCCCGGTCTGGCCAACGTCGACCAGAACGACCATGACGGAGACCGCGCGGGCAATCCGTGCGATGGCGATGACGACGGCGACGGCCTTTCGGATGGCATCGATCCCTGTCCGCTGACAAACCCGTTGGTCGACTCGAACAAGGACGGCTGCAGCGATCCGGTTACTGCGTCGGTCAAGCCAAAGCGCAAGTCGGTTTTCGCTTCCGGTCGCGGTCCGGCTCGGATCACCGGGCGGGCGAAAGCCGACTCGGTCGGGATTGCACGCGTCAGTGTCGCGATTCGCCGCCGCAGTGGCACTCGTTGCTCATGGTGGAGTGCGAGCAAGAAGAGTTTTATTGCTGGAAGCTGTCTGCGTCCGCGATACGTACGCGCCCGCGGGACGAGACAGTGGTACGTGCCGGTGCGTCGCAAGGCGTTTAAGGCTGGTAAGTACACGGTGCAGTCGCGTGCTGTGCAGCGCGTCACGCGAGCCATCGAGGCGTCGCGAGTCGTCAAAACCAGCTTTATTGTGCGCTAAATCGGCGGGGTCGACCTCGCCCGCTTGTGTGCCCCCAGTCACGCAGGAGTAGGGGGCGATATGTATACTGCCCCGAACTTGCCGCCGAACTCATCGCACTCCGGTGTGATTAGGCGGGGGAACCACTGTTCGATGCGCATATCCATTGCGTGTCGCGCCGGGGCGAATCGACCCAGTCCACTAACTGGACATCATCCACTAACTGGACATCGTCCACTAACTGGATATCACGGAGTCGTAGCGCAGCTCTTTCAGCGCGAGCCCTTCAGCTAACCCCGTAGGCCCGTTCGAAAGAGAAGCAATCAAAGTTTGAATCGAATCTGCGCTTACACCGCCGCGATCGTGTGCACCCTTCTCTGCGTGCCCGCTTCCGCCATCGCCGAACCGGCTGCGCCCACAGGCGGGGCTCAATTCGTCGAACAAGTAATCAGTGCCCCTGACGGTGCGTTCGCGGGTCGTGCCTCGCGGATTGTTGGATTCACAAAGAGCGGCGTTGCTCAGGTCTCGATCGAGGCTCGACTCGACGAAGGGCTCTGGTCCCCGGTCGGCAGCGCCACGGTTGCGAGTGACGGACGCTTCGAAGCCACATGGACCCCGCCGAAGGCAGGACGCTACGACTTTCGTTTCACGCCGGCAGGCGCGGCCCGCTCCGCCGAAGCCACAGCGGACGCCGCGCTCTCGGTCTATCGCCTGCAGAAAGCCACTTGGTACGGCCCCGGTTTCTACGGGCGCCGCACCGCCTGCGGCACGAAACTCACCAAGCGCACTCAGGGCGTCGCCCACAAGTCGCTGCCGTGCGGCACGCGAGTGGAGTTGTACATCGGCGGGCGCACCGCGACAGTCCCGGTAATCGATCGCGGACCGTTCGTGCGAGGCGTCGCGTGGGACCTCACCTACGCCACAGCGAAGTCGTTGCGCAGCCTTTCAACGGTCAAGCTCGGCGCACTTCCGCTGGATTAGGCACTCCGATCCCCCGCCGTGACACCTATCGTGATGACGCGATAGGTTTGATTCACGGTTACGTGAGCGACACCTGATTGGGGGAGGCTTACGCCCAAGTAACATTCGGCAAGCAGAATTATTTGCTTCCTAACTGAATGGAGAGCCCCACCTACCATGCCCTCGTTGAAAGAGTTCCTTGTTGTCGACGATCATCCCGTCCTTCGCCAGGGCGTTGCAAGCGTGTTGCGAGAAGGTTTCAGCGGCGCGACGATCACTGAAGCCGCATCGGTTGAAGAGGCGATCACCGTCTCGAAGAAACGTGCTCCCGATGCAGTGATCATCGATCCGCACCTAGGCGCTGCCGACGCGACGTCGTCGCTGAGCCAGCTGCGCTCCGCGCTTCCCGTGCCGATCATCGTGTTCGCCGCAGAGGGCAACATGCGGATGCTCGCCGAGGCACTGAAGGCTGGTGCACGTGCCTGTGTTCGCAAGGACTCCCCGCCGGAGATTCTTACCGAGGCGATCGAAGCCGCCGTCGGCGGCAGGTTCTTCATTGATCCGGCGCTCGCAACCGGTTCCGATTCTGACCTCGGCGACGAGAACAGGGTTCTCACCGAGCGTCAGCGCCAGATCCTGCAGATGTTCGCCGATGGAGCGCACACTGACAAGGTCGCCGAATCGCTCGGTCTATCGACCGAAACGGTGCGCACGCACACCAAGCGAATCCTCGCGAAGCTCAACGCGCGAACCCGCACACACGCGGTCGCGATTGCGATTCGCATTCAAGTAATCGACTGAGGATCTACGGACTGAGGATCTACGGACTGAGGGATTACGGACTGAGGGATTACGGTCGGCGGCGCTGCGGTAATCAGCCGTAGCGTTCGCCGGTGATCTCGCGTAGCTTGGCACGGTTGTGCGTCGCCAGTACGCGGCGCACAGTGCCGCTGCGTGAGCGCATCACGAGCGACTCAGTAGTCGCCTTCTTACGTGGGTAGCGAACGCCTTGCAGCATGTCGCCATCGGTCACGCCGGTGGCGGCGAAGAAGACATCATTGCCTCGCACCAGATCGTGCTGGGTGAGAATCTGGTCGAGGTCGTAGCCGGCCTCTAGTGCCGCAGTGCGCTCGGTGTCGTCGCGCGGATGCAGACGGCTGACCATTTGACCGCCCATGCAGTGAATCGCGGCCGCGGCGATAACGCCTTCGGGTGTTCCGCCGATGCCCCACAAAAGGTCGACCGGAGAGCGTTCGCTGACTGCCATCAGGGCTGCCGAGACGTCGCCGTCGGTGATGAAACGGATGCGTGCGCCAGCCTCGCGGACTTGTTTGGCGAACGGCTCGTGACGCGGCCGGTCGAGCATCGTCACCAAGACGTCACTGACGACTTTGCTCTTGCGGGCGGCGACTAGTGCCAGCGTCTCGCCGATCGGGCGGTCGAGATCGAGCAGGTCGGCGATCTCGTCGCTGCCGGCCATCTTCTCCATGTAGACGCATGGGCCCGGATCAAACATCGTGCCCCGCTCGGAAAGGGCGATCACGCTTAGTGCGCTCGGGAAACCTTTGGCGGTAAGTGTTGTGCCCTCAAGCGGGTCGACTGCGATGTCGACTTCGGGCGACGATCCGTCGCCGATCTGCTCGCCGTTGTAGAGCATCGGGGCCTCGTCCTTCTCGCCTTCGCCGATCACGACGGTGCCGTTCATCGGCACGGAATGCAGCACAAATCGCATCGCGTCGACGGCAGCCTGGTCGGCGGCGATCTTGTCGCCGTGGCCGACCCAGCGCGCCGCGGCGAGCGCTGCGGCCTCGGTCACACGGGCCAATTCGAGCGCAAGGTTGCGGTCGGGGGCGTCGTGCGTGTGGAGGTTGAGATTGCCTGTCGGAGAGCCTTCCATCGCGGCGCCCAGCCTAGCGCGTGTCCTACCGCCGCACGCTGTCTGGATCGCCCGTATGATCGGAACATGACCTGGGTGCTTGTGGCAGTGGATGACGACACCCTCGCGGCCGTCTTAGACGACGCTCGAATTCGGTCGCTCGACGACAATTCCGAGTTCCTGCTGGTCACGCCGCGTTCCGCTCGTTGGGGCGATGAGCGCGACGATCTCGACGCCTACCTCGATTCGCTAGACGACCGCGTCGAGGCGTTGCAAAAGGAAGGTGTAGCGATCGACCACGAATGGATCGCCGGCGACGACATCGAGGCCGAGATCATCGAGACCGGTGCCGCTCATGATGCAACCGGCGTGGTGATTGCCCATCACAATCCCAGCGCCGCAATCCCCGATCCAGAAGCCTTTGACGACCGTATCCGCCAGGAGCTGGGCGTCCCGCTCGACGTGATCTCGCTGGAATAAGCGCGGTTTGCGGCCTGCCGTGGCGGCCGCTGCAGGTAGAGTCGCCGACCAATGCGACTGCTTCTGGTTAGACATGGCGAGAGCGAGTGGAACGCTGATGGCCGCCTGCAAGGTCAGGCCGATCCTCCGCTGTCTTCGCTTGGCCGCGTGCAGGCCGCTCATATGGCGTCACGTCTGGCCGACGAGTCGATCGACCTGGTCGTCGCGAGCGATCTTCAGCGCGCGATGGATACCGCCTCCGCGCTTGCTGCTGCGATCGGCATGGCGATTACTCCGCGCGAGGACCTGCGCGAGGTCGACCTGGGCTCTTGGACCGGTGTCTCGCGTGCAGAGATCGAGGCCGCCGATCCCGAGGCCTGGCGCCGCTGGCGGATCGAGGGCATCGAGGGCTGGGACAATGGCGAGCGCTACGCCGAAGCGATGGGCCGTGTCGGCGGTGCGATCACCGAGCTGGCGGGGCGCTGGGACGGCAAGACGGTTGTCGCCGTGACTCACGGAGGTTGTATCCGTCTCGCCACTTGTCATCTACTGGGGATGCCGGCAGCTGAGCTTGGCCGGATCATGTCGATCGGCAATGCCTCGATCACAGAGTTCTTGGTCGAGGCGGACGGAGGCGGACGAATCGTCCGGCTTAATGACACAGCGCACCTGATCGAAGCGACGACGGCCGATGATCTCGAGCCGACGCCGACGACCGAGTTCGACGCGGTCAACTGAAGCTTCGGCCGCGTCGGGCCGCCGGCTCGCACCAAGCTATTAGACTTCGCGTCAATGGACCTCCGAGACACGCCGCAAGAGGCGAAGCTACGCACAGAGATTCACGGCTGGCTCGCTGACAACTGGCGCGACGGCATGAGCCAGACGGACTGGTGGGCAGTGCTCGCCGAGTCCGGTTGGGCGGCGCCGCTGTGGCCTGAGCAGTACGGCGGACGCGGCGCCAGCGCCAGCGAGGCAATCATCTTCAATCAGGAACTCCAGGCGATCGGCGCCGAACCACCACCGCGCGGAATCGGCGTCCCGATGGCCGGCCCGACGATCATCGCGCACGGAACAGAGGAGCAAAAGCAACGCTTCCTCGGCCCGATGCTGCGCGGCGAGGAGACCTGGTGCCAGCTCTTCAGCGAGCCCGGGGCCGGCAGTGACCTGGCCGCGATTCAGACCAAGGCAGAGCGTGACGGCGACGAGTGGGTGATCAACGGCCAGAAGGTCTGGACCACCCACGCGCAGATCGCCAGATGGGGGATCCTGATGGCTCGCCACGACCCGTCGCTGCCGAAGCACGCGGGCATCACCTATTTCATCTGTGACATGAAGTCCGGTGGCGTCGAGATCGTCCCGCTGAAGGAGATGACCGGCGAGGCGATCTTCAACGAGGTCTTCCTCAGCGACGTCCGGATCTCCGACGACCTGCGTGTCGGCGAGGTCGGAGCCGGATGGAAGGTCTCGATGACAACGCTCGCCAACGAGCGGATGGCACTCGGTTTCGGCGGGCTCGGCAGCACCGAGGCCGGGGCGGAAGTCGATCTGGCAGAAGCCGACGCGGAGTCCTCGCTCGAGACGATGGGCAAGTTCATCGCTCGCGGCCCGCAGGCACTCGTTGAGCTGACCAAACGCGCCGGGTTGGCCGACGACCCACTGGTGCGCCAGCAGCTGGCGAAGGTCTACACGCAGTACGAGGTCAACCGCTTTACCGGCTACCGGATCACCAGTGCGTTGATGAAGGGCCAGGGTCCGGGTGTCGAGGCGTCGACCGGGAAGCTCGCGTACAACCAGCTGGTTCGCGCCGTCGCCGACTACCTGATCAAGATCGCCGGTGTCGGAGCGCTCGGAGCGCCCGACGACGACAAGCTGTTGAAGACAGCCGAACGGCTCAACCTTGCGGTGCCTGCGACGTCGATCTACGGCGGCACCGACCAGATCCAGCGCAACATCATCAGCGAGCGGGTGCTCGGGATGCCGAAAGAGGCGCGCAGCGATGCCGAGATCCCGTTCAACGAGATCCGCAAGGGTGCGGTTTAGTCATGGATTTTGCATTCAACGACGAGCAGCGCGAGATTCAGGCGTCGGCTAAGCGGCTGATGGAGGAGACGGCGAAACTCGATCGCGTCATCGAGCTATCGCAGACCGATGACGGATGGGATCGCGCCGACTATGCGCAGATCGCCGAGCTCGGCTGGACCGGCCTGCACGTACCCGAGGAGCATGGTGGCGTCGGGCTGTCTTACGTCGAGCTGATCGTTGTGCTCGAACAGATGGGGATGGCGTTGTATCCCTCGCCGTTTTTTGCCTCAGTCTGTCTGGCCGCGAACGCTCTGATCGAGGGAGCAGCAGCCGCGCCGTTGTCCGACGAAAACGCCACCCTGCTGGCTGCGATCGCCGCCGGCGAGAAGACGGCAACGCTCGCCTACAGCGAACCGGGTGGCCTTTACCGCCCGCCCGATGTCGCGCTCTCGGCGAAGGCCGACGGGGGAGATTTTGTTTTGAACGGCGTCAAGAGCTACGTGATTGACGGCCACACTGCGGATGCCGTCGTCGTCGTCGCGCGCAGCGGCGATGCTGACGGCGATATCAGCCTGCTCGCCGTACCCGCCGACGTCGGCGGACTGACTCGCGTGGCCGCCCACGCCGTCGACGAGACGCGCAAGCTGGCGACGCTCGAATTCAACGACGTACGTGTCCCGGCTACCGCCGTGATCGGCGAGGCCGGTGCTGCCTGGCCGATCCTCAATACGACAATGCAGCTCGCCCAGGTTGCTCTGGCGGCCGAGTCGCTCGGTGCGGCACAGCACTGCTTCGACACGGCTCTCGCCTACACCCAGGACCGTTTTCAGTTCGGCCGGCCGATTAGCTCGTTCCAGGCCGTCAAGCACATCTGCGCGGACTTGCTGATGGCTGTAGAACAGTCGCGCAGCGCGACCTACTACGCCGGTTGGGTTGCGGCCGAGAAGCGTGAGGAACTGCCGGTGCTCGGACCGTTGACGAAGGCTCAGGTGCACGACGCGTTCTGGGATGCCGCCCGCGCAAACATCCAGCTTCACGGCGGTATCGGTTTCACCTATGAGCACGAAGCTCACTACTACTACCGCCGCGCCACCGCCAGTCGCGCGTTGCTCGGCGATGGCGATTTCAATCGCGAAATGATGCTCCAGGGCATCGGTCTCGTGCCGGCTGCGTAGTCTCGTCAGAGCCGACGACTGCGAGATTGCTTGTCTGGCCGGGAGGTAGGCTGAACCGCGATGGTTCTTGTCGCCGCGATCGTTCTGGGGATCCCCGCGCTGGCGCTCTGGACTTGGTTGGTCTCGCTGCCTGATCAACGCCGTTGGCACTGGCGCGAGGCGTTTGCGCTGACGACGGTGGCTTGGGCGCTCTACAGCGTCGCCGCAATCTGGATTCTGTCGATCGGTGCTGGGCACGATCTCTCGCAGGCTCGCGAGGGTCACCTGACGCGCGCGGGGTTGTTGGCCGTTTGGACGCTGCCGGGGGTTGCAGGGAGCGTTGTGCTGCTGCGCAAACGCGCGTGGCTGGCCGGGTCACTTGCTTCGCTGCGATCGTCGTCAAGCAAAGTTGATCGCCGGGCGCGGGTGGTGATCGCGGCGAGTGTGTTTTGCGTCGCAGTTGTGGGCGTGGTCGCACTGCTTGCAGCACCTAACAACTGGGACTCGATGACCTACCACCTGTCTCGAGTGGTGGCGTGGCTGCGGCTCGGTGGTGTCACGCATTACGCGACGAATGTCGAGCCCCAGCTCTACCAGCCGCCCGGCTCCGAGATGCTGATCGCGCAGTGGCAGGCGTTGACTGGCAGCGATCGAATGGCCGCGAGCGTGCAGTGGTTCGCTTTCGCCGGCTCCGGACTGATCGCCTCGTTGGCGGCGGCGCGGCTGGGTGCCGGTCGCTGGGGTCAAGTGATCGCGGCGTTTCTCGTGGTGACGATGCCGATGGCGATGATGCAGGGATCGAGCACGCAGAACGACTTGATCACGGGCTTCTGGCTGCTGGGGGCCGCAACGTTGGCGATCGGGCCGCGCGCCACCGCGGATGCCGCACCAGTACCGGCCTCGCACACCAACGTGCGTGTGCTGGCCGCTGGTGCTGCGCTCGGGCTGGCGGTACTCACCAAGGGAACGGCACTGATCTACGCCTTGCCCGTGTCTGCACT
Organism: Solirubrobacterales bacterium; assembly: GCA_049274915.1. Lineage (GTDB taxonomy): Bacteria > Actinomycetota > Thermoleophilia > Solirubrobacterales > JACPNS01 > JACPNS01. Next base: position 22,953 of record JBASTN010000088.1, on the reverse strand, counting down.
GCTGGCATATCAGCTGCTGCGCGGCGGTGTTGCGGCGCGGCGGATCGCCGTGCTGGCGATGGCGGGGCTTTTAGTGCTGCTGCCGAGCCTGCCGCACGCGTTGGCCAATCACCAGACGTTCGACTCGTATCTGGGCACTGGCAGTGCCGGCAACGTCTACAAGAACGAGAAGATTGGACCGGCAACGCTGGTCTCGAATCTGGTTCGCAACGCGTCGATCCACACGAAGGTCCCCGGTGCCGACGAGCGCGTGGAGGACCTTTATCGCAGCGTGCTTACGGCAGTCTCGATCAACCCTGACGATCCGGCGAACACCTTCGGCGGCATCGCCTATGACGTAGGCAAGTTCGGGCCACACGAGGATCACGCGCCGAATCTGATCCTGATGCTGCTGGGAATCGCCGCGGTGTTCGCGGCGATCGCCGTGCCTGCTTTTCGCTCCCGCCGCCGTCTCGCTTGGGCACTCGTGATCGGCGTGCAGGTCTTGCTGTTTTGCCTGTTGTTCAAATGGCAGGTCTGGCATTCACGGCTGCACCTGCCAGTCTTTGTGTTGATCGCACCGCTGGCCGCCGTCTGGCTGGAGAAAACGCGTGGCAGTCGGCTTGTCGCGGGTGTGCTGGTGCTGATCGCGCTGGCGGCACCCGTCTATCTGTTCTACAACTACACGCGCCCGCTGGTCGGCCCGCGCTCGATCGTGACGAATGAACGCTCACACCAGATGTTCTTCCCACGGCGCGACATCGAAGCCCCGTATCGGGCCGTGGTCAACGCGATCAAGCGGGACAAGCGCGTGGACGTCGGCCTGATCGCGACCTTTGACGACTGGATCTATCCGTTCCACGAGCTCGCCGGTGACGAGGACGGTGCACCGCGCATTCGCGAGATCGAGGCCGGCAACCCGTCGGCGCGGTATGCAGTCGGGCGCACCCCCGACACGATCATCTGCCTCAACTGCGACGATGCCCGCAAGGCGATGCTCGCCTCTAGCGGATACAAACTGCGTCTGTTTAGGACCACCACGAGTGCCCCGGACGCAAACCTCGCCGTCTCCAATATTCAGATGGGCCTCTGGGAGCGGTAACGGCGACGCCGCTACCGAACGACCGTACGCACTACCATCTGGCCGGCAACTTTCAGTCTGGACCAGGACCGCGGCAGAGCCGCTTCGAGACTGGTCAATTGACGGACCCGGCAGACCACCGCATAGAGACCGCCCGATAGTCCCGGGTCCCACATCCACACTCGATCTACACAGATCATGATGCAAGGAGCATTCAATGCCTGACGCAGTAATCGTCGACGTCGTCCGCACACCGATCGGTCGTGCATTCAAGGGTTCGCTCGCTGGCGAGCGCGCTGAAGACCTGGCCGCTTTCGCCGTCAAGACGCTGGTCGAGAAGCACCCCGAGGTCGCGGCCGACAGCTACGACGACGTGATCATGGGCTGTGGCTTCCCCGACAACGAGCAGGGCTACAACATCGGTCGCAACGCATGGCTGCTGGCCGGACTGCCCGAGACCGTCGCGGGTCACACCGTCACGCGCTTCTGCGCATCGAGCCTGCAGGCGATTCGCTCAGCCGCGAATGCGATCATGGCCGGCGACGGTGACACCTACCTCGCCGGTGGCATCGAGGCCAGCTCTCGCGCCGCGGGTAGCGCCGACTTCCAGATGCACCCGAAGCTCGACGGCTCCGAGAACGCGCTTTGGAACGTCTACATCCCGATGGGAATCACCGCGGAGAACGTCGCCGAGCGCTACAGCGTCAGCCGTGAAGACCAGGACGCTTACGCCAAGCGCAGCCAGGACCTCGCCGTCGAAGGCCAGGAGAACGGCTTCTTCGAGCGGGAGATCACTCCGTACACGCTGGCCGACGGCACCGTCATCAGCAAGGACGACGGACCGCGCCCGGGCACCACGCTCGAGAAGCTCTCCACGCTGCCGACTCCGTTCAAGGAAGGTGGCACCGTCACCGCCGGCAACGCCTGTCCGCTCAACGACGGCGCAGCCGCGTCGCTGGTGATGAGCGCCGACCGCGCAGCCGAGCTTGGTCTCAAGCCGCGCGCCAAGGTGATTGCCGCTTCAGCCGCTGGCGTCGAGCCGGAGTACATGGGCATCGGTCCGGTTCCGGCGATCGCCAAGGTTCTGAAGGCAGCAAACATGACTATCGACGACATCGACCTCGTCGAGATCAACGAGGCATTTGCCGCCCAGATCATCCCGAGCATGGACCAGTGCAACATCCCGCTCGAGAAGCTCAACGTGCAGGGTGGAGCGATTGCGCTCGGTCACCCGTTCGGCATGACTGGCACGCGGATCATGGGCACGTTGCTCAACAACCTCGAGACCCGCGACAAGCAGTTCGGCATCGAGTCGATGTGCGTCGCCGGTGGCCAGGGCATGGCGATGATCGTGGAGCGCCTCAACTAACACGGCGCTCTCGGCCGGCGCCCACGCAACTCAATGACAAACGAATCCGGCTCCGAGGCCGCGGCCTCTGACCTCACCGGCGGTGCTTCAACCAAGAAGCCCGTCGGTGGTTCGTTCGCCTCGCGTAGTGGCGCACGCATTCAGTCGGCACTCGACTCGCTGAGCGCGGCACTCGAGAACCGTAAGGTCGAGTACACGATCTGGGGAGTGCTCTTCGCGGCACTGCTCGGGTTCGTGATCTTCCGCCCGCTTTACCCTAACTACGACACGTACTACGCGTTGATCTGGGGCAGCGAGCTCGCGTCAGGTGAGTGGCCCGATTACGACGTCTTCAAGACGCCCACGCCGCACCCGTTGTTTAACGCCTACACGGCGGTCGTTTCGCTGATGGGCCCGGCGGCGATTCCCTTTTTGCTGGTCGCATCCCTGGCGATGTACGTCGGGCTGCTGATTGGCGTGTACCGGATGGTTCAGCTGAAGATCGGCACGCTGGTGGCACTCGTTTCTGTGTTGGTGCTGTTGACTCGGACCGATCTGATGGCCTTCGCGTTTCGCTCGATGCTCGACATTCCGTTCTTGGCGATGATCATCTGGGCGGCCGTGCTGGAGTTGAAAAAGCCGCGCCGTGGGGTCGCGCCGCTTGTGTTGCTGACGATGGCGGGGCTGTTGCGACCGGAGGCCTGGCTGCTGGCGGGTCTCTATTGGCTCTGGCTAGTGGCTGGCGTGGTGCGACCGAAACTTGAACTGCCGGGAGAGACGCCGACGATCACGCAGTTGGTCGGTTACGCCGGCTTGGTGATCAGCGCGCCGGTCATCTGGCTTGGCTTCGACTGGATCGTGACCGGTGACCCGATGTACTCGGTCAGCTCCACGCGCGAGGTGGCCGGCGAACTCAATCGACAGAAGTCACTCCCGGAGAGCATCTGGCTGTTGCCGCGTTTGATCGGTGGCAGTGAGCAGGTTGTAAACGGAATCGCCGGCGCGCTTGGCCTCGGGCTGGCGCTCTACGTGCTGCGTGCTCGAATGTTGATTCTCGCGGGGCTCGCGGCGACGGGCATTCTCACCTACTTGTTGATCGCGATCGCGGGGCTGTCGGTGATCTCGCGCTATCTCGTGATCCCGTCGATCGTGATGTGCATCGGCGTGGCCTTCGCACTTGTCGGTTGGGCGCAGCTCAAGGGCCCGGCACGCAAAGCCGGAATCGCGATCGCCGCGATCGCCTTGCTGCTCGGGTTAGCCCGCGCGCCAGCCTACTTGCATGGCGCGCAGCAACTCAACACGAGTACCAATCAGGTTTCGGTTCGCTTCAGCCGGATCTACAAGATTCTTGAGAAGCCCTCGGTTCGCCAGAAGGTTGAGAGCTGCCTGCCGATCACCGCGTTCACGCACGAAACGGTCCCGGTGATTCGCTACATGCTTGATCTGCCGAAGGAGCAAGTATCGACGACCACGCAGGTAGACAGCCCGCCGACCAAGGGCTCGTTACTGATCCCGACGAGCTCGCTCGATCCGCTGCAGCTGACGGTCGTCGATCGCGAGCTACGCAAGCCGTGGACGGGCATTCCTCAGCCGGGATACAGCTTCGAAGGCGAGAACCGTGCCTGGATTGTTTACACCACATGTGGAGACACTCCGTGATCCGCACTCGTGCGTTATCGGCGATCCTTGCGGCGCTGCTCGCCACTTCGCTGGCGGGCTGCGGCGACGATGAACAATCCACCAAGCCCAAGCGCACTGACGACGGCATCCTGGCAATGCCGTTCAAAGGCAGCACGGTCGAACTACCGGACCGGCCAATCGCGATCGCCAGCGGTGAGGGAGCGGTCTGGGCGACGAGCATGGCCGGTGGCGTCGTCACAAAGATCGATCCGAAAACTCGGCAGCCGATCGGCGAGAAGCCAACGATCACCGGGGGCGAGGCGCCCTACGCGATCGATGTTGCGTTTGGCAAGGTGTGGGTCGCGAACTTCAACAGCGACCAGATTGTGCGGATCGACCCCGACACGCGCAAGGTGATCGACCGCATTGACGTTGACAACCGCCCGTTCGGCTTAGCGGACGGCTACGGCTACATGTGGGTCACGAGCATCCGCCGTCAGACGGTCAGTCGGCTCGACCCTCAGACGGGCGAGCGCGTCGGTAAGCCGATCAAGACTAGTGGTATTCCGTACCAAATCGCTGCCGGCGAGGGCTTCATCTGGGTAACGAACATTCGCGATGGCGTCGTCGACAAGATCGATCCGAAGACGGGCCAACTGGTAGGCGAGCCGATCAAGGCCGGTAGCTTCCCTGCGGCGATTGCCGTGGCCGGCGGCTACGTCTGGGTCGTCAACGTGCGCGGAGACGACGGGTTCGGCGAGTCAAAGAATCGCGATGGCTCGCTGTGGCGGATCGATCCGAAGTCCGGCAAGCGTGTCGGCGCTTCGATTTCCGTACCGACCCGTCCGCAGGCGATCGCGGCCGACGACAACGACGTCTGGGTCATCAGCGTCGACGTCGACACCCTCCTGCACGTCGACACAAAGACCGGCAAGCGCGACGCGACCCCCGTCTTGATCGGTAACGCCCCGACCGGCATCACGCTCGCTCCGGCAGGCGGTACGCCAGGCCCGTGGGTTGCGGTTTCCAAGGACGACGTCGCCGCGCGGTTCGATCCACGACTGCGGTAGCGCGTCCCCCTACAACGCAGTCGGCCCGACGTTGTGCGCCGGGCCGGGTCCCCACTGCAAGTTTTTCTCGGGCCTACTTGGGTCCGAGGTACCGCATGTAGACCTGTTCGACTCCGCCATGGTTGGTGATCAGCTGGTCGATCTCTGGGTCGGCCGACTCGAACAGCACGTAGTTGCCACGCGAACTCGTAGCCGGGTTCGCCGACGCCGTCGAGAGGTATCCGTTGTCCCAGTCACGCGACTCGAGCGAGACGTTGCGCGTCGGGGCGTTCCAGAGGAACATGTCGCGCACGCCGTTGGCGTCGTCGGCTACGGAGGTTGACGGCTTGAAGACGGTCGATTCGCTATCGAACAACACGAACTCGGCGGCGCCCGAAATCTGCGGTCGGTTCGACGGACCGTTACCGATTCCGATGAAGCTCTTGGAGACCCATTCCTGCTTGACGCGCTTGCCCTTGATGTCGGCGCGCGCGACGTCGCTGACGCCGTTCGCGTCGCCGGCCAGCAGGTTGGAGGCCAGGGTTTCGTAGGCGATGTAGCGGCCGTCGTCGGTCACCGTCGAGTGGGTGGACGGACCGTTGCCGGCCTTGCCATTTCTGGTTGCCGACACCAAGCGCGTCTTAAATGCCAGTGACTGCGTGCCCTTGCCCTTGATGCGGGTGTACTTGCGCAGGAAGCTGCGCTCGTAGATGTCGGGGCCGCCGCTGCGGTCGCCACGGTCGAGGTTTGAAGCGTTCGAGGTGAACGTGACTGCCTTGCCGGCACGCGCGAAGGCGGCCTCGTAGCTGTCGCCGTTACCCGGCTTGCCGCGCTTGTTGGTCGAAGCCACGAAAGTCATGCCCTTAAAGACCTTGTCCTGACCCTTGCCACTGCGAACGTGGACGAAGACTTGGCGGTGACCGCCGGTCGATCCGGCCGTCCTGGCACTACGCCAGGCCAGCTTTGAACTCTTGAGTCCGAGGTTGGTGGCGGTCGAGGTGAACGCCACGCGGCGGCAGTCGCCGGAGACTGAGATGTCGCTCGACGGCCCGTTGGCCTGCTGACCAGCGGTGTTGCGCGAGACGCGCTCGAGCTTGCCGTTGCCGACGTTGTAAACGAATGCGTCAGCGACGCCGTTGGTGTCGCCCGCGACGAGGTTGGTCGCCTCCGAGATGAACCCAATGCAGCTCGGCTTGGTGTGCGATGAACCGTCGAGTGTCGGGCTGTGCGAGCGGCCGTCGGCCGGTGCGCCGCCGAGTCCAGCGGAAATCAGTGTCGTGGCACCCATCGCCCACGGGGTGCCGTTCTGGCCCCACGGTCCTGCGCGGGTGACCATAAAGACGTCGGTCATCGAGTTGGTGTCGCCCATCACGATGTTCGAAGCGTCCGACTGGTAGGCAGCGACGCGACCTATCCGCTGGTCGTGGCTCATCACACCGTTGCTTGAGGGGCCGTTAGGCACACCCCCATTCATCGAGCGCGAGAAGAGGAAAGTTGTACGCAGCGATTCGGCGGCGGAAGCGGCGGACGGAATCATCATCACGGCGCTGATCGCGGCGACGGCGAGGCAGACCACTTTGGTTCTGCGGGCGGAAGAAAGAGCAAATGGGTTCATGAACCCACTATCGGCCAATCACAGCCGCTGTTTTAGCGTGTCCAGAGAGTCTGGACGCGACGCGTCGAAAACTGCTTAGAAACGCGGTCCAGCCAACAGTTAGCTACCTAAGTTGAGGCGCTATGCGACTCGGATTTTTTGCACTTACCGCCGCTGAGGCGGTAGACGTCAATCGCTGGGCCGGGTCGTTCGTAGCCAAGCGGATACCAGTTGTACGAGATGTCGAAGTTGAACCGCGGCAGATCGGCACCGTCTTTCATCGGGCTGAAGCTGGCGACCTTCTCGCCACGCTGATCGAGTGCCTTGTAGTACGCCGAGGCGGCGGGTGGCGCGAGCTCGGGAGCTTTCGTTACCCGGCCCTTCTGGATGCTGCCGATCACGACATGGCAGTAGCCGCCGGCTGCGTAGGTGTCGAGCAACTCAGGATTGAGCCGCGTCGCATACTTCTCGACCTCGGTGCCGCGAGGCAGCGGGTAGTAATCAAATTGTTTGTCGCCGCCGCGCGTTCCGCCGACGTTGAAGTACGGCCGCGGGCCGATCAGTTCGATCGCGATCCGCTCGCCTTCGCCGACGTTTGCCAGCAGCCAGGCCTTCGCCTGGTCGCGGGTGTCGTCGCGAGTCATCACGGTGTTGTTGTTGATCACGTGGGCAAGCGGCAGCGCCAGCGCGACCGTCGCGATCGCGACCCCGGCTGCGACTCGCCAGCGCTGCGACGCAAACATCGCCAACTCGACCACGGCGTAGCCGGCAAAGACAGCCAGCACCGGATAGATCGGCATCAGCCAGCGCGCGTAGAAACGCCCTTGACTGCCCATAAACAGCCAGACCAGCAGTGCGAACACAACCCACGGCAACGCCTTGCGCCAGTCGCGCTTGAGCGCTAGCCCGGCACCAAACACACTCAGTGCCAGCGGCACGAAACCCCAGCCCCAGGTCAGCGTCCAGAGGTAGTACTGCCACCCACTCGTGTCGTCGGTGCCGAGCTTGACGACGCCTGACGTAAGACGTTCCTGGCGGCGGATCCCGCTGATAAACGCATCGGCGTCGAGCACCGCGAACGGGTTTGCAACGACGAAAGAGATCGCGGCCACCGCGCCCGCGCCGACGAGGTAGGTGAACTGCTGCTTGGCCGCAGCGCGATCGTCGAATGCGCGGATCGCCCACGCCACGAAGATCGAGACCGCCAGTGCGGCGGCGGTGTACTTGGTCGCCGTTGCCAGCCCGAGCCCGAGACCCGCGATCAGGTAATCGATCGCGCGGCCTTTCTGGATGATTCCGGCGAGTCCGAAGAAGCCGACGCACAGCGGCAGCAACGTCGGTACGTCGTTGAGCGCGAAGTGGCTGTAGTGGACGGTCAGGAACGTGAAGGTGAGAAACGCTGTCGCGGCTAGCCCGATCGCCGCGTTGTAGAGCCGTCTGCCGGCGAAGTAGAGAACCCAGGCTGCACCGAGGCCCATCAGTGCGCTCGTAACGCGCGCGATCGTGTAGAGCTCGGTCGGATCGCCGTTGAACATCGCCTTCACTGCGGAGCCCGCGCCGGAGGGGACGATCCCGCCGTATACAAACGCGAACAGCACGTGCAACAGGTACGTAAACGCTGGCGGGTTCTGGAAGTAGTTCGGATTGAAGCCGCCGCCGAACATCTTCACTGCGCTTTCGGTGAAGTGCGCGTACTCGTCGAGGTTGTAGACGAACGGCAGTCCGTGCTGGATGCCCCAGAGGCGTAGAACCAGTCCGGTGAGAAGAATCCCGGCGAGCGTCAGTGCGGCCGTCGACGGCCGTTTGCGCGGGATGCTCACGGCGCGAAACGATATCGCTGACCCGCTCGAAATCGCTCGCCGGTGATAGCGTGGCCGCGTGAATCAACCTCCTTCAGTGAAGACCGTCGGAAGCGTTGTCGCCGTGGCGATCCTGCTGACGGCGATTCACTTCACTGACAACGCGATCAACATCGACGACTACCCGCCCGCGTCGTGGCAACCCGAATGGTTTGAGTTTGTGGTGGTAGGCGGATGGTTGCTCGGTGCGGCGATCGGAATCCTCGGCTACCGCAAGTATCGCGACGGTGATTACCGACGCGCGCATTTGCTGCTCGGCGCGTACTCGACGGTTGGATTCGTCTCGCTTGGACACTTCACCACGGCCTCACCGAGCGATCTGACGAACTTTGGACTGGCGACAGTGATGATCGATGTCGTAGTCGGACTGATGGTGCTCGGCGTGGTGGTCTGGTCAGTTCGTCGACCACGAGTGCCGTAGAGTTGTCGCCCGTGGGGGCCAGCGAGACAGCTGCAGATGACCTGACGCTGCATGGGCATAAGCCACGCTTCGCCGCCGGATTCCAATCTGTCGGCGATCGAACCTGGGCCTGGATGCAGCCCAACGGTGAGCTCGGCGAATCGAACGCGGGTTTGATTGTCTCCGGCGACCACGCGCTAATGGTCGACACTCTGTGGGATCTCAAGCTGACCGGTCGGATGCTCGAGGCAGCAGGTGATCTGATCGACTTCGATCCACAGATCATTTTCAACACCCACTCAGACGGCGACCATGTCTGGGGCAATCAGCTGCTGCCCGACGCCGAGATCATCTCGACGACCAAGGCGAAAGAACTGATGCCGCTCGACACGCCGAAGGCGATGGCCGCGATGCGCCGCGGCGGTCGCGTGCTCGAAGCGCTGGGCTCGCTGCCCGTGCCGGTGATCGGCAGTCTCGACATCAAAGCGCTGCCCCGCCTGCCGCTACGTGAGCTCGGTCGCGAGTTCAAGCCATTCGACTTCGCGCCCGTCGACCTGACGCTGCCGAGTCGTACCTTCGACGGCTCGCTGAAGCTGGCGATCGGCGACCGTCAGGTCGAGCTGATCGAGGTCGGACCGGCCCACACCGGTGGCGACGCGATCGCCTGGGTGCCGGACGTGTCCGTCTGTTTCGCCGCCGACGTTCTGTTCGTCGGCTGTACCCCGATCATGTGGGCCGGGCCGGTATCGAACTGGATCACCGCACTCGACACCTTGATCGGTTTGGGGGCAAGCACGTTTGTCCCGGGACACGGTCCGATCTGCGGTATCGACGAGGTGCGGCTCGTGCGCGACTACTTCGAGTGGGTGCAAGTCGAGGGAGTGTCGCGACTTGGTGACGGCGAGAGCGGACCGGCGATTGCCAGGCGCTTGCTGCTTAGCGACGAGTTCGTGACGCTGCCATGGGCGAAATGGGACGACCCTGCACGTTTAGTCGTGACACTTGCGTCGGAGGACCATAACCGCGCTGGTGCGACCCTGCCGTTGGGCGGTGCGGCTCGATCACGGGTCGTGATGAAGATGGCGCGCACGAAGGCCGACCTCGCTCGCCGCGCCATCGGCTGAGGTCTGGCTGATGGCTACGGCAGTACTCGATCGACTCAGCCGCGCTCGATCAACTCGATCCGATAGCCATCCGGGTCGCGCACAAAGCACAGTCGAGAACCGCCTTCGCGTACCGAGTAGGGTGGCTTCTCTGGTTCGATTCCTTGCTCGGCGAGCTGCGCGAGCGTCGCGTCTAAGTCCTCGGCGGTGATCGCGATGTGGCCGTAGCCGCTGCCGATCTCGTACGAGTCGACGCCGTGGTTGTAGGTCAGTTCGAGGCGCGGGCCGTCGCCGGGCAGACCCATGAAGACGTTCGTCGCTTCGTCGCCGATCGGCATCCGCCTGAGTTCCTCGAAGCCGAGCGCGCCGTAAAAGGCGACGGATCGATCGATGTCGCCGATCCGGTAACAGGTGTGAATCAGTTCCGCAGGCATTGACGGCCACGATAGCGGCAGACCGGGCAGCACGCATCCCTCCACAATTTTCACTATCGTTTGTCCCCTATTTACCCCCGCGGGGCCGCCGCGCTCGGCAAAAGGCGCCCCACATCAAAGGAAAGGACTTCTCAGTGCACAAGAAACAACTGTCGATGGCGCTTGCCATCGCTGGTCTACTGACGGCCTTGTACATGGTCGCACCTGCGGCCGGTACTGCCGCCGCTGCCTGTACTCCGGCTACCAACATCGAGGCGATCATCGACGACTCAGGTTCGATGTCTTCGACCGACAGCGCGAATAACCGCTCGGAAGCGCTCAAAATCCTGATCTCGAAGTCAGCAAATGCCAAGAAGACGCTTGGTGCTGTCGAGTTCGGATCTGGATTCGGTGCCGCCGACCCGGCCGCGACGACCGTGTTCGCACCGGCGCTGATCGGCTCCGGAGCCGCGGCGATGAAGGCTGCTCTGACGGCCAACATCCTGTCCGACCACGGCGGAACCGACTACAACGCCGGCTTCGACCAGGCGAAGATCGACAACCCGAACGCCAACGCCAGGATCTTCTTGACCGACGGCGGCCACAACTCGGGTACTTACCTCAACGGCCACCAGGGTGGACCGCCGACCTACGTCGTCGGACTGGGAACAGGCCTGCTGCCGGATGACCAGGCCCGTCTACAGACAATTGCAGCCGAGACCGGTGGTCAGTACTTCCCGGGCGTTACCGCTGGAACCGTGAACTCAACGATGAACCAGATCGACGCGGCACTCAACTGCCAGGCGATCGCCAAGACGTTCACCGACCAGTTCGCGAAGATCAAGAAGCCGAAGACCAAGTCGACCAAGATCAGCTCCAAGACACGCAGTGTCGACCTGGTGCTGTCATGGGAGAACCCGCTCGACGCATTCACGATCTCCGGTGTGAAGCTGAACAAGAAGGGCAAGGACCCGAAGCTTTCGATCAAGAAGACTTCCGGTACGACCTTCCTGACGGTTCACGTTGGCAAGCTCAAGAAGGGCACGCTGCGCTTCAAGCTGGTCGCAACCAAGCTCGGCTCGGTGTTCCCGGGCAGCACGACGCCGACCGTCACCCTGACGACGCAGGCGACTCAGAACCGCACTAAGTAGCTATCCCAGGGGACCTGATAACAGTCCGCGAGGCGCGATGTCTCGCGGACTGCGTCGGGTTTTTCTGCACTGGAACCGCCGCCGCTCGCCTGGTGAACACCGGCGAGGCGGTGGCGACTAGTGCAAGTCGCGCAGTTCGCGCTTAAGAATCTTGCCGGTTGCGTTGCGTGGCAGTTCGTCGAGGAAGACGACTTCGCGCGGAACCTTAAAGCGCGCGAGCTTCTCTGTTATGTGACTCTTGAGATGGTTGGCCGTCAGGTCGCTGCCGGGCATCGGCACGACGAAGGCTTTTAGGCGCTCGCCGAACTTATCGTCATCGACGCCGATCACTGCGGCCTCGTGGACATGCTCGTGCATCACGATCACGTCTTCAACCTCGATCGGGTAGACGTTCTCACCGCCGCTGACGATCATCTCGTCGATCCGGCCGTCGATAAACAGGCGACCTTCGCGGTCGAAGTGGCCGATGTCTCCGGTGCCGACCATGTCGGCGTAAGCGTTGGTTTGCTCACCGCCGGTGTAGCCCTCGAAGATCATGTCGTGCTTGACAAAGATCTGGCCGGGTTCGCCGATTGGGACTTCTTCACGGTCTTCGGTCAGGCATTTGACGACAGTGCCGGTCGGAATCCGGCCGGCTGTACCGGGTGCAGCGCGCATGTCTTGCGGCGAGGCGATTGATGCCCATGCCACTTCAGTCGAGCCGTAGAGGTTGTAGAGAATGTCGCCGAACTCGTCCATGAACTCGGTGGCGAGGTCGCCCGGCAGTGCCGATCCGCTCGCCGCCACCGCACGCAGGCTGCTGACGTTGTACCTGCCACGAATCTCCGCCGGCAGGTCGAGCAGGCGCTGCAGCATCACGGGAACGACGGCCATCATGTCTGGCTGTTCACGCTCGATCGTCGCGAGTGTGTCCTGCGGGTCGAACTTACGGCGCAGGATCACGGTGCCGTTGAAAGTCAGGTTGGCGGAGTAGTTGGCGAAGCCCCAGGTGTGGAACAGCGGTGCGACGACGAACATCCGGTCGCGGTGGTGGTACGGGATGATCGACGCGACGGCGAGGATGCCCTTGATGCCTTTCGGTTCGGCGCGCGCGGCACCTTTCGGCTTGCCGGTAGTACCTGAGGTGAGAATGATCGTCCGGCCGGTGCGTGACGGCTTCGGCGGCTCTTCGGTCGACTGGCCTGCGCGAATCTCTTCGATCGTTTTGAACGGCAGGTCGTCGCTGTCGTGCCAGGCGACGAATGCGGGACGCTCGTCGAGCGCACCGTCGAGCATCGGGATGAACTCTTCGTCCATGATCACGGCGTCGGCGTTCTGGTCGTTAATCACCTGGACCAGCTGCTCGCCGGCGAAAGCGGTGTTCAGCAGCAGCCCGTCGGCTCCGTTCTTCAGCGTGGCGACGAAGGCTTCGATGAAACCACGGTGGTTGCGGCAGAGGATCGCGACGCGGCTGGACTCGCCGATGCCACGAGCGTGCAGCGCGTGGGCAAGCTGGTTCGTCCGTTCGTGCACTTCAAGGTTGGTCAGCGTGCCGATCTCATCGACGATCGCCGCCTCGTTGGGCAGCCGCATCGCGCTGATCGCGTAGCCAGCGGCCTGTGTCGGCCCCCACTTTCCGAGCGCTCGCTTGGTCTCGGCGAGTACGCGCGGGTGCGCGGGGGTGAGCAGTCCGGAGGCGATGACCGTGCGAACGAGTTCGCCCCAGACTTTGCCTTCCGCCACAAGTTTTTCGATCATGCTGTAACCGCCGTGGGCAGCGGTCGCGTGACCGCGGTAGTTGAATTGACAATCAAGTTTTTGTCGGGCACCGCGGTCATCGCGTGCTCAGCAATCGCAGTGATCGTCAGGCTCGGGTTGACGCCGGGGTTGGCCGGCATCGCGGCGCCGTCGGCGACGATTAGGTTCTCGTAACCGTAGACCCGGTTGAACTCGTCGATCACGCCGTGCTCGGGCGAGTCGCCGATCACCGCTCCGCCGAGAATGTGCGCGGTCGCGGGAATATTGAAGAGCACTTCAAAGAAGCTGCTCTGCGCCGTGCCGCCGATCTTCTCGGCGATTAGTTCTGCCGCCTTGTTTGCCGCGGGGATGAAGCGCGGGTTCGGCTTCAACGGGTCCTCCTCGGTGGTCAGGTGATAGCCCTTGCCCCAGAAGTTCTTGCGCGGCTTGAACTTGATCGAGTTATCGACCGTCTGCATCACGAGAACGATCACCGTGCGACGCGCCCAGTTCGCGGTGCGCAGTAGTCGCGCGAAAGCACCGGGGTTGCGAATGATCGCCGCTAGGTACTTGAGCGGACGGGTGACCTGAGTGCCCTCGCCGGTTAGCAGTGTGAAACTCGCGCCCATCGCGTCGCCGCCATGGCCGTAGGTGACGTTCTCGATGTGCGTGTGCTCATCGGGGTAGAAGCTCGAGCTGATCGCGACAGAAGTCGAGTAGTCAGCGCTGTCGTCGTTGGCGGTCGCCGCGAGAATTGCCTCACTGTTGGTGCGGACGAGCTCGCCGAGGTGATCGGAGATCTCCGGCAGTGAGCCTTCGAGCTTGCAGTTGACCAAAAGCTTGTTCGTGCCGAGGGCGCCGGCTGCGACGACGACGCCGGCGGCGGTGTGGGTCATACGGTTCTTGAAGAGCCATGCTCCCGAGCGAACGCTCTCGACTGTGAAGCCGGCGGAGCCGTCGCGTTTTCCGTCATCCGATTCGATCGGCCGAATGTCGGTAACTGTGCGTAGCGGCGAGATCTTCACGCCGAGTTTCTCGGCAAACCAGAGGTAGTTTTTGACCAGCGTGTTCTTCGCACCGAAGCGGCATCCCATCATGCAGGAGCCACAGCCGATACAGGCCGTACGGGCCGGTCCCTCGCCGCCGAAATATGGATCGGCAACCGTTTTGCCCGGCTGCGAGACATCGCCGAAATAAACCCCGACGCGGGTCTTCGTGTAGGTCTCGGGTACGCCGAAGTCTTCGGCGAGCTCGTGAATCAGGTCGTCGGACGGTTGGTGCAACGGCACCTCGGTGACGCCGAGCATGTGTTCAGCCGTGTCGTAATGCTTTGCGAGTTCGGCCTTCCAGTCGGATCCAGCCGGCCACTGTTGGTCCTCAAAGAACTTGTCGCGGGCGCGGTAAAGCGTGTTGGCGTAGCCGAGGCTGCCACCGCCGACGCCGCTGCCCGAAAGCACCACAACATGCTTGAAGAAGGTGATCCTGAAGATTCCCTTCATCTTCAGGAACGGCCGCCAGAAGTAGCGGTGCGGCTGCTTGTACATGTCGTCGGCGAACTCGTCGTCGGCGAACCTGCGGCCGCACTCAAGGACGTGAACGTCATAGCCCTTCTCGGCGAGACGTAGGGCCGAAACGCTGCCCCCGAACCCGGAGCCAACGATTAGCCAATCGTGGTCGTATCGCTTTTTAGCCATGCGGACGGGGTGTCCCGGCGGGTCGACGCCTCAACTGATCGGGCGCTCGCGTTCCCGCGGGAAAAATGATTCTAGACGGCCTTGCGCCTAGTGGTCAACGCCGCGACTGCGCGGTCGTAATGAGCCGGTCGCCGAGCGCCAGAGGCTCGCCAGCAGCACGTAGCCGTAGAGAAAAATCGACTGGTGCTTGAGGTAGAAGAGATCGCGCGATAGGTCGAGCAGGGTGGCTTCGGAAAGTGCTTCGGCTGCGGCGTTCTCGTCGTCGTCTTCGGTATCGCTGTCGTCGCGGGCGGCGTGCAGTTGTGCCCAGCCGGTGATGCCCGGCTTGAGCAGGTGGCGGCGGCCGTAGAAAGGTATGTCTTGCTCAAGTCGCGTGACGTCGCGGGGTTTGGCGGGGCGTGGTCCGACCAGGCTCATGTCGCCGCGCAGCACGTTGATCAGCAGCGGCAGCGCGTCGGCGTGGGTCTTGCGCAGGATGCATCCGACTCGGGTGCGCGGCGAGCCGTCGATCATTGAGGGAATGTCGTCTTCGCCCAACGGTGCGGTGGTTCGGAACTTGAGAATCGAAAATGACCGGCCGCGGTCGCCGACACGGCGATGACGCTCGATCACCGGGCCGCATCCGGACAGTCGCACGGCGATTGCCGCAGCGATCCAGATCGGGGAGGTAAGTAGACCGAGCACCGAGGCACCTGCCACGTCGAGCACGCGGACGACGACGCCGGCGCCACGGAAACGCGGGTGCATGATGTGTTGAAGCCACGCGACGTTGAGGTGTTCGAGTGCGACGCGTTGGAAGATCGCCTCTTCGAACGCAGGCAGGCCGATCAAGCGCGTGCGGTACCGCTCGCTGCAAACCGCCGCTCGTTCGAACGCCTCTAGTCGTTGGCCGCCTTCGGCCAGGACGAGTAGATCGACATCGTTACGCGCGACGATGTGCGAGAGGTCAGCGAGTACACCTAGGCGGCGCACCTTGAACGAAACATGACGCAGATCGCGCAGATTTTCGCGGCTGGTGTCGCGCCCGACGAACCCCGTGATCGTGTAGCGGCTGATGCCTTCATTCGCCAAGGCAAACGCGAGATCGTGCGCGGCCGAGGCCGGCCCGATCAGGGCGAAGCGCGTATGCACGAAGCGATCGTGAAGTCGGTCGAGAATGACTGCGGCGATCGCGCCTGCCACCAAGGTGATTCCGGCGACGGCGACGGCGAACTGGATGCCGCGGCCGGGGTCGACACCGATCGTGAAGGCGAGTACCGCGAGTGCGGCGATCACGGGTGACAGCCAGAGCACTTCACGCTCGCTAAGCGCACTGCGGCGAGCGCGCGCACGGGCGACGAGGACCATCAGGGCAGAGGCCAGAAAAACCGTTGCGTTGCGCGTCGCGATGCCGCCGGCCAGTGGCCCGATCATCGCTGCTGCAAAGTCGCCGATCGCTGCCGCGGTCGAGGGGCTCAGCGTGCGCACGACCGAGTCCGGTTCGCTGTCGTCGGTCAGGTCGCCGCCGCGGTGGACGGTGAAGCGGTGGGGCGACGGTGCCGTGGTGATCGCATCGCGGGTGTCGGCAGCGATCTGGTCGAGCGGGTTGTCGGCGCCCTCCGGCTTGTTAACGGTGTTCGAGTTAACCGAATCGCGGAATGCGCGCGAACGACGACCACCCGGTGTTCCGAAACGCGAAGGCTGCTGCTGGCCAGCTACGAGAACGTTGTCTGAGTCTGGGAAGCGATCGTTGT
Organism: Solirubrobacterales bacterium; assembly: GCA_049274915.1. Classification (GTDB taxonomy): domain Bacteria; phylum Actinomycetota; class Thermoleophilia; order Solirubrobacterales; family JACPNS01; genus JACPNS01. The sequence goes on along the minus strand of JBASTN010000088.1, from coordinate 6,213 downwards.
GCGGACGCAGATCGACTGGCGCGGCCGGATTGGCCGTCACCGGCGGCGGCGCTGTCGGTGCGCCGACGGGCAGCAGGCTGGGCTCGTCATCACCGCGGTTGGCGCTCTCCCGGGAGACCGATCCATTAAACGCAGGATCGCCAAACGCAGGATCGCTGAACAGCGTGCCGTTGCCGTTGCCGCGACCGCGCTCACCGCTATTTCCGCCGGAGCTACCGTCGTTGGAGTTGCCCATCTTGGACGTCATCCGATCATTTCCGAGAACCGAGTACCGACCTCCAACCTATCACGACAATTGCGACCCCGCAAGCACTGATTTCGGCTCCGGAGTGCGCTATTTGCGACATATCGGACCTTAGAGGTCGGTCGCTAGCGACGAACGCGAAGGGATCCGGCTTTAGTACAGCCGCCTACACGGTGGGACGGGTTTCTCACCCCATCTCCGGCTACCCGTCAGTCAGGTAGAGGATCAGGTAAGGGGGTTGAAAACCAGCCCGGTCGGGATCTTCGGATAGAAGTAGGTCGACTTTGGTGGCATGTTTTCTCCTTCGGCCGCGATCTGGCGGATCTGCTCGATCGGGGTGGGCCGCAAGAAGAAGGCGAGGTCGAATTTCTTGCTCTCGACCAGCTCGCGTGCCTCGGTGAGGTTGCTCGAGTAACCGAGTCCGTTGAGATGCGAGATGTCGTCGTCGCTCATGCCGAGCGCGCCCTTCAGGAAAAGCGCCTCGAGGATCGCCGTGTCGAGTTCGCGATAGGCAGGCGGCTTGTCGGCGAGCGCGGCGTCTGCGGTCGCCTGGTTTTTGAGCTTCAGCCGGTAGGGCTTGCCGTGAAAGCTGTCGAGATAGCCGAACTCACAGATCGAAGTGTCGGAATCGTCTGGTGGCGCGAGCTGATCCACCGACACCTCGCTGACGTCGAACGACTTCATGATCTCGTCGCGGATCGCCTCTTGCTGCTCGCGCGTCGTGTCCTTGGCGAGCCGGTGAGTTGCGAAAACGGTCATACCTGGATCTTGCAGCGCGCAGAGGAACATCAATACGTAATTGTGGTCACCCTCTCCACCGATCTCAGCGGCATAGGCGCGCGCGGTCTCGTAGCGGTGATGACCGTCGGCGATCAGAAGCTCTCTGTCGGCCAGCGCGACAGTCAGTTGTTCGATCGTGGCGCTGTCGGAAACTCGCCACAGCGAGTTCTCGTTGGCGTCGAGATCGCCAGCACTGCCGAACGCTTCGCCCTCTGCGATCGCCAGCAATGCTGCGGCGATGTCGCCGCTGTCGTCGCCGAACAAGCTGAAGATTGGTGAAAGGTTGGCCTTCGTCGCGCGCATCAAGTCGAGGCGGTCCTGCTTGGGTCCGGGGTGGGTGCGCTCGTGCGGCCGGATTCGCCCGGGTCCGTAATCGGTCACGCGCACTCGCGCAAACAAACCGTGTCGCGTGCGCTCCGCGCCATCAGGCCCTGTGTAGCGCTGGCGCAGAACCCATAGCGCCGGCTCGGTCTCTGTGGTCAGCGCGCCGTCGGACAGCCAAATGTCGACCAGATCTGCGGCGTGGTTGTACTTGTCGCCACCGGACGGGTCTTGCGGAAGGTCGATGCTGACGACGTTGTAGGGGTTTGCGCCGGCGAGCCTCTCACGCAGCGACTCGTCGATCACGTCATAGGGAGGAGAGATCAACGACGACAGCTCGCCCGCGACGGCGGTGTCGAAACGCATAGTTTTGAGTGGTGCGATCTCTGCCACGGCGCGGCCAGCTTACCGCGCGCAGCCAGGACGCCCCTGCTGGCACCTATGATCGAACCGACGGGGCGTAGCGCAGCCTGGTAGCGCACTCGCTTTGGGAGCGAGAGGTCGCTGGTTCGAATCCAGTCGCCCCGATTAAAGAGTGCCCAGTCGTGTGGGCGAGTGCTTGCATCCTGGGCCACCCACGATGCACACGGTCCAACGGAGTGATATACCTCAATCGTTGTAGCAAAACTACGTAGATTGGAGAGCGAAAATTCTTCGCATTTCACTCTGGACAGCGGCCAAACCTAGTGCTAGGCTGGCCATGTCGATAGCGGATTAATCCCGCTCTCGACACTCGGCAGTAGCGGTACCACGCTCGGCACTCTGTCTTTTCAACAGACGGTGTTCGGCGTTGCTTCCCGCGACAAAATTCGGCATACAAAGGAATTCATCTTCATGAACTTGGCGATCCCACGCCTTGGGCTGACCCGAAAGACGCTTGTCGCGATTGCGCTGCTCGCATCCGCTGTCAGCCTGATGCTCGTATCCAATGCGTCAGCCTGGCAGTACGACCCCTGCCTCACGCTTAACCCCCCGACGGCTGACAACCCGCTTAACACCTCGCACACCGTCACCGCCACGGTCACTTCACGCTTCCTGGGTATCAACCCGCAGCTCGAAGACCCGTACGAGTACACGGAGTGCGGAACACCTGAGGCAAACGCAAATCCGCTCCCGAACATCACGGTCACCTTCTTGATCACCAGCGGACCGAACGCCGGTACTACCGGTTCAGCGGTCACGAACGCTCAGGGACAGGCCACGTTCACTTGGGTTGGCGCAGTTGCAGGTACCGACACCGTTCAGGCGTCAGTCACCGACTACTACACGCCGATCGAGTCATGGGAGTGCGACGGAGCCGGTCACCCGCCTTCATGGTGTGACGGCGACGCCCACTGGACTCCCGTCTACGGCGAGACTAAGTACCTGACCTACACGGCCGACGCGATTAAGAACTGGATCCCGCCGACCACTCCGCCTAACCAGGTCGTCGTGGCCGGTGTGCCGACCGTCAAGGTCGCGCTCGCCCAGCGCTGCCAGACACGTAAGTTCAAGATCCGTGCCAGCGCCAGCCACGGTTCGGTCAAGAGCTACGTGCTGAAGGTCGACGGAAAGACCGTCAAGACCGTCAAGGGCACCAGCGTCAAGACGTTCTCGATTGACAGCGGTAAGTACAAGGCCGGCACACACAGCTTCGTACTCACCACGACCTTCACCAACGGCGTCAAGGTCGTCAAGACCGGCAAGTTCAAGCGCTGCAAGGTGCGCACCGCCGCGCGCCGCGTAGACCCAAACTTCACGGGTTAACGAAGCACTCTCGGCACTGCCTCACGGCAGCACGATTCTCGGCAATACGAAAACGCCCGCGTCAAGTGGGCGTTTTCGTTTGTCCGATCACTCGATTGCGCGATTGAGGCCGATTGGTAGCGTTGGATAGGTGACGAAGTTGCCGTTGGCCGACGTTTCGCTGGGCTCGGTCTCGCCGCCGATGGTGGTGGCGCTGGCGATTCTGACGATTGCTTACGCCAGGCGCTCGCGCACGCTGGCCGGGCAGGACAGGCCGCTGCCGCGCTGGCGTCAGATCTGTTTCTACGCGGCGATCTTCATCCTGATCGCCGAGCCACTCTCGCCGATCGGTCCCGATGCAGACGTCTCGTTCACCTCGCACATGATCGAGCACCTGATGATCGGCGACCTCGCCGCATTGCTCGTGGTACTCGGCTTAACCGGTCCGCTGATCGCCCCGTTGTTGAAGCTCGATCTGATCGCCAAGCTGCGCGTGCTTGCCCACCCGGCAGTTGCCCTGCCGGTCTGGTTGGTCAACCTTTACGTGTGGCACCTGCCTTTCATGATGGAAGGCGCGCTTGATCACGACATTGTGCACGTCGCACAGCACATCATGTTCTTCTCGGCCGGGCTGAACATGTGGATGCCATTGTTCGGTCCGCTGCCACAACCGGCCTGGTTTACAAACATCGCCAAGCTCGGATACGCGGTGGTCGTGCGCCTGGCGGGTCTGTTGCTGGGCAATGTCTTCGTCTTCGCTGGCAGCGTGTTCTACGACAACTATCAGCGTGGTGACAGCTTCTGGAACCTCTCGCCGGCCGGCGATCAGAGCACGGCCGGTGCGGTGATGATGATCGAGGGCAGCATCTTCACCTTCGGCCTGTTGACGTGGCTGTTCATCAAGGCCGCCCGCGAGAGCGATCAAAGTCAGGAGCTTGTTGAACTGGCGGGAGCACACGGTATTGAGCTGAGCAGTCAGCGCAGCGCTCGAGCGGCAGCCGCCGGCACGACCGAGTTGTTGCGCCAGCGGATCGTCGCTCCGAGCGATCAGGCCGGTCCGGACGACGGCCCGCCGGTCGACGAATAGTCAACCCGACGGCCCGAAACAGTCTTGACAAAAGGCCTCATTTCCATACACTTATAAGTGAGTACTCGCTCGCTCGGCAGCTGGCGGGTCTCGTTAACGCGTGACTGGACTCACGCCTCAGTTTCTCTCGAAGGGAGAACCCTTGAACTGCTCGGCAAAGCCTGCGCGTCTGCGGTCCGGACGCCTCGCACTCTCTATCTTCGCCACGCTCATCGTGGCCCTTTTTACGGCCCCCGCGGCACTCGCAGTGCAGACCGTCGACGGTGTCAGTTACTACACGACCGCCGACTTCTGTCAGTTGACTTTGACGCCTCCGACCGCCTCGCTGCTGACCGGGCAGACGCACACCGTCACCGCCCACCTCGGCAGCACCGGTGTCGTGCCCGAGGCCCCGAGCTTTCCGCAGGACGCGGATGTCGACCTCGACTTCTACAGCGTAATCTCCGGATGCCTCGGTGAGGGTGAGCCCAACCCGGCGGCCTTCACCGGTGCTGACGTGACCTTCACGGTCACTGCGGGGCCGAACATCGGCAAGACCGGCGTCGGTGCGATCAACGCTGGCGGCGACGCGACATTCAGTTACAGCAGCGCCGCTGCCGGAACCGACACGATCGTTGCCAGCATCGAGTTGCCGGACATCTGCTTGGCGGCCTCGAACCAGCAACAGATCGAATCGGCCGACGTAGTACCGAACGCTTGTCTCGAAGAGGAGATTCCTGTAATTACGCCGCGGGCCGGATCGGTCTCGACTCAGGCCGTCGACTGCGGTCCGGTTCTGACCTCTGCCGGCACGCCGGCGGACTGCCCGAGCGTCGTGCTCACGGCGAACGCGAACGTCACTTGGTCCGTGCCTCCGACCCCTCCGACCGTCGTCGCCGAGGCTGCCGACCCGTCAATCTCGTTGGCACGCTTCAAGCGCTGCGTGTCCCGTAAGTTCAAGATCCGTCCGAGTTACTCGGGTGGGCAGGTCAAGACGTCGACGCTGTTCATCGACGGTCGCAAGATCGCGACAAAGACCGCCTCGACAGCGCCCTTCACGGTCAACCCGAAGCGCTTCAAGGCTGGCAAGCACAACATCGAAATCGTGACGGTGTTCACGAGCGGGAAGGCAGCCAGCAAGTTCGGCTCGTTCTCACGCTGCGCGGCGCGCATTGCTGCACGCAAGGTCACGCCGAAGTTCACCGGCTAACAGACCCCGGGCGCTCAGGCTAGGCAGCGGCTGCGTCGACAAGGGGACGCAGCCGCGCCAGGCCTTCTTCGATCGAGACAGAATTAGTCGATCCGCGATCGGTCGCAGTCAGGGTTATGTGCCCGATCTTGCGTCCCGGCCGCGGATCTTTGTCGTAAAGATGCAGACGCGCTCCCGGCACGGCTAAAACGTCGGCGGTCGCGGGCGCGCCGCCGATCAGGTTCAGCATCACGCACGGGCGGGCCGGGCTTGTCGCACCGAGCGGGAGGCCGAGCACTGCACGGACGTGATTCTCGAACTGGCTGGTCGGAGCGGCATCGATCGTCCAGTGACCGCTGTTGTGCACGCGCGGCGCGATCTCATTGGCGATCAGTTGCCCGTCGCCCGGATCAAACAGTTCGAGGGTCAGCACGCCGACATAGTTGAGCTCGCCGAGCAGCGCCGTTGCGTAGCGCTGAGCAGTGCTCGTGAGTTGGTCCGGCATATCGGGAGCGGGGGCGCGGCTTTCGCGCAGGATGCCGTCGCTGTGGACGTTTTGGGTGAGCGGGTAAAAGGCCGTCTCACCGTTTGCGGAGCGCACCGCGATCTGCGATAGCTCGCGCTCGAACTCGATCTTCGATTCGAGGATCGCCGGTTGTTTGCCGATCGTCGACCACGCTGCCTCGGCGTCATCCGCAGTGTTGACTGCAGCCTGGCCTTTGCCGTCGTACCCCAAGCGGCGCGTCTTGAGAATCGCGGGAGTTCCTAGCTGCTCGACCGCGTCGTGCAGGTCGTCGACTGAGTCGATCGCCGCGTGCGGCGCCGTCGCGATCCCCAACTGCTGGAAGAGCTGTTTTTCGATCAGTCGGTCTTGGCTCGCTGCGAGTG
>JBASTN010000087.1:0-6494 GCA_049274915.1 Solirubrobacterales bacterium | reverse complement strand
CGTGTTCAGTTGCCCCGATATTGGGGCGATACCACGGGCATGCTACTTCGACGAGCGATCTGAACTGGATTTCATCGTGAGCACGGACAATCAAATCTTCGGTTGCGGCCAGGGAATGCTGCGTGGGCGCATGCAGGCCCGCCAGGACGTTTCTCTGCGCACAAAGTCATCGGTCGCGTTTTGGGGCGCGGGGCTGCTGACTTTGGCGCTGGTTCAGTTCGGGTCCATCGGCATCAAGTTGGCCTGGGATCGCTTTTGGCTAATAACGGCCCTTATCGCGGTCAGCGCTCTCTTTGGCGGGGCTGTGCTCCCGAGATTGTCCGGGCGTAAGTTCGCCGTCGGAGAACACTGCATGGTTTTCGCTGGCTGGATCGTGGTCACGTTCATTGTTGCTAGCAGCGGGGGGCCGCAAAGTCCGCACAACGTGTTCTTTGCCCTCGCGATGATCTACGCCGCGTACTTCCTGACCCCTCGGGCGGCCACACTCCACATCGCGTTTGGAACGCTCTGCGCGTTGGTCCCGTTGGCGTACGACAGTGGCGGCGCCGAACTCTCCGATGTGCAGGCGCTAATCGTCGAACTAGTGATATTCGCGGCGATGTCCGCCATGGTCATGGTGCGACGCCGCGCGATGCTCAAAGCCGAGCGTCGCGTGCGTTGGCTTTCGCTCAGTGATCCACTAACTGGTGCCGCCAATCTTCGCGCTATCGAGGACGCCGGAGAAGCGCTCGTCAAGCAGCATTTGGCGGAGGGCACGACGTTTGGGCTTGCGGTAGCTGACCTCGATGGGCTCAAGCGCGTCAACACTGCGTTCGGGCACCAAGGCGGCGACGATCTGATCAAGTCCTGTTCAGAGTGTCTAATGGCCGCCTCAACTCCCGAGGACCAAGTCGGACGCACCGGTGGCGACGAGTTTCTGGTCCTGATGCCTGGTGGCAGTCAGCAGGATTTGGACGCCTGGACCGTCCGGTTCGCGTCGGTTGTCGAAGGCTACAACGACGCGATCGCCGCATCACGGCCACAAGTCTCTGCGAGCGGGGGCACTGCGCTGTTCCCTCACGACGGTGAAACGCTTGACGATCTCAGGGCCGTCGCGGATGTCCGTATGTACGAGCGGAAATCGATCTCGAACAAGCGCATGTCAACACTTCAGTCGACAGAGACCGACGGCGGTCGGGAGCTGCGCGACGTAGAGACAACTGGTCGCAGCGAGGACAAAAGCGAAGCGACGGCTCTAAATGTTGCGGTAGTGGGGTGGCTCACCGTCGCCCTCGCGCTGCTGATGAGCGTTCTAGTGCCTCACGCTCGGGTCGGCGAACCAGCGCAAATACTCGCTTTGAGCGCCTTCTGCGGACTGATCGGATTGATTTCTTTCGCCGGCCGATTCGGGCTGACGCACGCGGCAATTACATGCGGGAAATGGGCGAGTGTGTTTGTCGTTGCGCCGGCGGCGCTGATCACCGGTGGGCCTGAAAGCCCTCTTGTCCCGGCGGTGATGTTCATGACGGCCTACGCCGCTTACTTCTTGCCGGAGCGCGAAGCGGTTTTTCAGATTTCGGTGATGACGGCTGTGTTTTCAGTTGCATTTTGGGCATCGGGAGGAGTTAGCGCCGTCGGCCAGACACTTTTCTTCAATGTGATTGCCATTTCGCTTGTGGTCTCCGCCATCCTGCAGCACAACGCGCGCCAACTCGCCAAAACGAACGCCTCCTCGATACGCTTGGCGCTCAACGATCCGCTGACCGGGATCGCCAATCGGCGCGCGTTCGAAGAGGATCTCGACGCAATGACCAAGGAAGCGGTTAGAACCAGCGTCGACCAACGGCGCCCAGCATTGATCTTCATCGACGTCGACGACTTCAAGGCCGTCAATACGTCGCTGGGTCATAGTGGGGGTGACGCGCTGCTTCGATCAGTGGCTTCCCGGTTACGCGACGCGATAGCGCACGACGGGAACGTCTACCGTGTCGGCGGCGACGAGTTCGCCGTACTCGCATCGGTGAGACTCGCGGCCGACGCGGCCGCGATCTCAGAGCGCTGCCGCGTCGCCGTCCACGGCGCCGGCCGGGACGTTTCGATGCCGGTCACAGCGAGTTTCGGTTTTGCCGTGTGGCGTGAATCATTCGACGCTCATCGGCTCGTTATAGAAGCTGATTCGGCGCTGGCACTAAGCAAGGACAACGGCAAGGACGCGGTTTCGGCGTCGAGAACGTTGAAGTCCGTGGATTCTTTGACCGCCCAACCGGCCGGCGGTGGCAGCGCACCGACGATCCCAATGCCAGCGGCGAATTACTTTTACGGCGACCTTTCCTCGCTCTAAAACGTGTCTCGACGCAGATCGGTGCCAATGCGCAGATCGGTGCCAATGCTCGGTGGTGCCAACCGACTCAGTCACTGTCGCTCAGTCCGTATACGGAACAAACGCTCAGTCCGTATACGGAACAAACTCGCGCTTGCGCGCCCCGCACACGGGACAAAACCACGAGTCTGGGATGCCCTCAAAAGGTGTCCCCGGTGGAATACCTCCGTCGGGATCTCCATCGACCGGGTCGTAGATCATCCCGCACGGTTGACAGATCCAGATCTGAGAGACGGCTGATTCAGCCGCGGTTTCCGCTGCGCTCATGCCGGTGCGACTTCCGGGAGTCCCACACCGATAACGCGGAGACGACGTGACAACGCCGTGAAGGCAAATTCATTCACCTTCGCCGAGTCGTAGCCGAGCAGCGTCCACTCACCAAACGGATCTTGACCTTTGGGGACCAGTACCACCGCGGCGACAGGCAGAAGTTCGGCCAATTTGGCCTGCATGCGACTTGCGAGGGCCGGATCCTTGCAGGCCTCTTTGAGAAACCAGGTCCCGTAGGCGACGTGTCGGTGCTCGTCCTGACTGATCTTTTTGAATCCGTCGACGAACCCGGGCATTATCCCGCGATTCTCGAAAAAATCCGTGATGAAAAACTGCCCGGTCAGCGCGAGCGTGCCTTCGATAACCATGTGGTAGGTCGTGACGAAGTCGACCTTGGCTTCCATGTCATCGGGATGGTCAACGAGCTGCTTACAGGCGTTCACGAGGTGTTCGTCGAACAATGTCAGGAAACCCTCGTTGACATCCGCTCGTACACGCTCAAGCTGCGCTTCAATACCGTCGCCGATGCTGAAAACTTCTTCATAGAATCGAGCGAAAAACTGAGTGTGGCGAGCTTCATCAACCTGCTGGGTTGTCAAGAAAGCCTCCTCGGACTGATCGTCGTAAGCCATGACGAGCCCTGAAAACTGAGTGGTTACTCGTTCTTCGCCTACGAAGAACGAGGAGAGGCCCCAGATTACGTCTCCTTTTTCGGATTCGGGGAACTGCTTCCAGTCTTCGATGTCCTTGCTTAGATCGATCGCGTGAGCCGACCACGGCTGACGTTCCCAAAGTTCATAGAGTTGCTGGGGGCGTTGCAGTTCGATGTTTGCCAGTTTCGATTCGTCGCTGATCGTGGCGACGTCGCCCTGGCTGGTGAGTTCGAGAAGATTGGCCACGGTTGACTCCCTAGTTTCTGAATGATTGGCTTCGAAGCCGTGATTGACACAGCGTCAAACAGTACGTCAATGTTAGCCGCAAAAGTCGATTCCCGCCGGCGCCTTATGACTCAAGCGTCAGCCAAAGGCCGGGCAAGCTGCTTCAACCAGGATTGAAACTCCACTAACAACTGTGACAATTCCTCGGTTTCACCACGCTGTAAGTAATCGACCGTCAGGCCATTGAGTCCGGCCAGAATTAAGCCCGCGAGGGTTTCATCATTCAAACGGAGCTCCAACCCTGCTTCGCGTGCCCTCTCGGCTAGCTCCAGGATGAGCTCTCGGTAACGATCACGAATGCGCGCGACTCGCGGCCGAAGCGAATCATCCGTTACCGCCGCGGACACGAGACCCAAGTGCACGGCGTGGAGCCGCGGCTCCGACACCACGTTCGACCAAAGCGATTCGAAGCCGGCGGCGGCGATCTCGCGCGGGCTTGACAATCCTTCAATTGCGTTTGTGAATCCTGCCAAAAGGCGGTCGCCGACTCGCACGGCAACCTGCTCGATCAGACCGTTACGGTCGCCGAAGTAGTAGTGGAGCATCCGCTTGTCAACTTCCGCGTGATCAGCAATGCGTTGCATCGAGCAAGTCGCGTAGCCGTACTCGGCCAGCGCGTCGATCGCGGCGTCGAGGATGCGCAACGGCTCCGATGTTTCCTTGGCAATCGTTACGTCCATATGCTCAACCGTACCGTGGTGATTGGCGGGTGATTGGCCAAGGAACAGCCGGGTTTCACCATTTGGTGAACACCTCGGCTACTCTCGGCCACCGATGTCCACGCCGGAGCACTTCCCCCACGTAGCGTCGTTCCCGCACCGGCGGGCCGGACATTGTGGATCCGGAGCGCTTCGCGATCTCCTCGAGCACCGCGGGCTCGACTACGGAGCCGGGCCTCTAAGCGAGGGGACGGTTTTTGGGTTGGGCGGCGGGCTCGCATTCCTGTATGTCGAGGTTCGAGACATGGATCCGCCGCTTTACCTAGTCGGGCGTCCAGCCGACATGGAGCGAAATATTGCCGTCCATTTGGGCATTGATCTCACGGTCCGTGACGCCGACGACCCTGACAAGGGCTGGGCCATTCTTCGGGACGAGCTTGATGCCGGCCGGCCCACGATGGTCTGGGCCGATATTAAGCATCTCGATTACCTCAACGTTCGAATGCACAACACGCGACACGATGTCGTTGTCATCGGCTACGACGAGTCGGCCGGCGTGGCTTTCGTAGCCGACAATGATCGTGACGAAATTCAGACCTGTAGCCTTGCCGGACTTGCGAGGGCGAGGTGTTCCGAGGCATTTCCGGGCCCCAACAGTCACACCACCTTTGTCTACGAATGGCCCGAGCAGCTACGAGACCCCCGGGAATCCGGAAGAGCGGCAATTCAAAATGCGATCGAAAACATGCAGAGTGAGAGTGGTGGCGAAGCGCTGGCGATATTACGGGGGGCATCCGGGCTAGCAGGCATTAACAATTTCGCGGCCGGGTATAAAGACTGGCCACAAATTTTCGGACCGGACCTCCCCGCAGCACTCACAGGGCTGCGTGTATTCATTGTCAAAGCCGGCACCGGCGGTGCCATGTTCCGGTCGCTTCATGCCCAGTTTCTACATGATCTCGGCGAGTTGCTCGAAGAACCCGCACTCGTCAGCGTCGGAAAAATATATGACGAACTCGCTGATGCGTGGGTGATGCTGGCGAAATGTGCTGAGGCCCTCGACCACGAATCTGGGCGTCAGGTAGTTCGCGATATCGCCCGCCTCGAGAACGATGGGGTTGCTGCGATGGTCCGTTTGCTGGAGAACGGACTGTGAAGCCGCTCGCAGACGGAACCATTCCGCCTCACCACGCTCATTGTCTGGGCTGCGGGCCTGAAAACCCTGCCGGCATGGGATTGACATTGCGTATCGATGGCGAGCGGGTCCGGGGACGGGTCTGCTTCGATCGTCTCCAAGAAGGTGCTCCTGGCTTCACCCACGGCGGAGCGATCGCCACAGTGCTTGATGATGCGCTGGGCACAATGTTGATCGTCCTCCGCCAGCCAGCAGTGACTGCGCGCTTGACGGTGGACTTTCGAGCCCCAGCTTTCTTGGACCGCGAATTCGAAGTCGAGGCCTGGTGCGAGCGGATTGATGATCGAAAGATCTACCTAGCGGGACGGATCGCCGATGGAGCAACATTGATAGCGGAATGTCGCGCACTGTTCATTGGAGTGGCCGTCGAGCATTTTGAGCGCGGTGGCACTGAATTACCGGCGTCGTGGTATCGCTGGGAGGACGCTGGAAGCGCGTAGCCACGTAGCGACACGTGGTATAAATCCACTCCCGTCGATGAGCGACGCGGAAACAGCACTCGCCCAATTGCAGAAGCATCAAGCCGAACTTGGCTTCCATTGCCCAGGCGCGGGTGCGTCGCTGGCCGAGGTGGGCGCGAGCGTCTCGACGTCACGCAGGCGGCGGACTATCTGCTTGGGCTTTCGCTGCTTGGCTTTCATCGTTAGGTCCATTCTGCCTTGTTGGCAATGTGTCTCTAACTTTGGTGGTGCGGGCGGCGGAGGCTAGATCAGGGGCTGGATCGTCGGCATATCGGACCGCGTGCAGCGGCCTCGACTCCGAGACCGAGTTCTTGCCGCGGTCCTTGCTGACCCGCAGTGCGAGGTCCGCTTCGATCGCCAGATCGTGGACGCCGAGCGTTTCGCGCCAGACCGCGTAGCCGACGCTCGCGGTGACCGTCACGCCGATGTCTTGGTCGGCGCCGGCGACCGCGGCGCGACAGCGCTCGGAGATCGCCACGGCGTCACGAGAGATCTCGACTCCGGCGAGAACGGCGAACTCATCGCCGACGGCACCGCGCAGGTTCGCGGCCACCGCACGCAGCAGCGCATCGCCGCCGCTGTGCCCCAGAGACGTGTTGAAAAGTTTGAAGT
>JBASTN010000086.1:0-3650 GCA_049274915.1 Solirubrobacterales bacterium | reverse complement strand
GCCGTCCGCGCGCGTTTCAGTACTGCGACGGCGTTTCGATACGAGCCGCGGCCGGTCTTTAGGAGGATCTCGTCGATCGCCAGCATGTATGAATGAAGGGCCCGCTCAGGTCGATCGTGCTCACATGCCTTCGCAAGCGCCAGGCGCCGCTCGGAGCTTGGAACCCATTTGACATCTTCGTGGGCAACCCTCCAAGCAACATCGACGTCGCCTTCGTCAAGCAACGCGTCTACGAGTTGACCACGGTCGCGAATACGTAAGGCTTCGCGCGCCGCCTCACGCTCGATCTCCCAAGCGTCTAGCTCATTCGCGGCTTTTCGCAACATCGAGTAAGTGTTCGCCGACGCCATCCGACCATGTTGCTCGCGGCGTAATCGCAACACCGCCACCGGATCCGAGCGCTTCTCGAATACGCCGCTCGCAAAGTCATAGAGCTTCGCGACCTGCCAGCCATCCGTTTCCGCGATACCGCGTTGAGCCCAATGCAAGACCTGGTCGTCAAGCTTCAGTTCATCCATCGCCTCGCACACTCGACCGAACTGGTGAGGCGCGCTTAGGTCTCCTCCAAGCATCAAAATGATCGCCTTCTGATCACCGTCGAGCACAGCCAGACGCTCTCGCGCCCAACGCACGGCGAACTGCTCACCGTCACTGCGCTCCGAGATCGCCTTCCGGTAGGTCGCAAGGCCGCGGTCTCCGAGGGCACCGGCGTAGCGAACTGGATCGGTTTCGAAAAAATCTTGATCGTCGCAGCTGAACCGCACCATCCATTTGGCTAGCTTGACTGGATCGGCACCGCCCGCGTCGCATGCTTCGGCGAGAAGTTCCAAAAGCTCGCGGGCCAATCCGCCGATCGCTCCATCGGAATCGTCGGCGTGCATGATCACCTTTACGACGTGTCCGATCGCTCGCTGGATCAACATGATCAGCTCTTGCGTGGGTGCAAGCTCGGACGCCAGCCGCAGCTCCTCAAGCACGGGGCGCGCGTCTTGTGCCCACTCCCCGCTTTCCCGGTATCCCAAAAAACGACGCGTCCTCAGTCCGCGATCGACCTCGGCCCTAAGTTCAGTCAAATCGCCTCCGGCGCGCGCTGCGACCAAGCGGACGTGACGTTCAATATCATCGTGACGCGCGGCGGCGGACACGACAATCGCCCGCAATTCGTCGGCTGAGAGATGGCGGACGAACTCTTCGAAGTTTCCAGCTTTGCGAACACTACGGCTAGCCATGCGGAGATCTTGGCATCTCGTGCACATCCGGCGAGAGTCGTGCACATCCAGCGAGGATGAGGGCTGGAAGATGTTTCCTCGGTCACATCATCGACACCGGTTCGCAACAGCAACGTAACAGTGCGCTGATGGCGAGAGCTTAGTTTTCGGATCGTTCGTTCACGTCATCAAATCACAGGAGGATTACGTTGAATCTCGACCTTCCACAACGCCGCGCCGCGGCCGCCAGCTTCGTCATCGTCGCGATAATTGCGATCGCCGGCCTGCTGGCCTCATCCGCACAATCCGCAACCGGCCGGGCCGACGACCGGTCGGCCGCCCCGTTCACACTGGCCGTGATCGGCGACACGCCATACGGCGCGACGCAGATCGCGAACTTCCCCCAGGACATCGCCGAGATCAACGCCGACCCACGTGTTCGCGGCGTCGTGCACGTCGGCGACATCAAGAATGGATCGTCTCTCTGCAGTGACTCATATTTCGCGCTGATCCGGTCGCACTTCGACACGTTTAAGGACCCGGTCGTTTACACCCCCGGCGACAATGAGTGGACCGACTGTTACCGCACCAATAACGGCTCTTACGTTCCGACCGAGCGACTCGATGCGATCCGCAATGTCTTTTTTGACGAACCCGGCACCACCATGGGGCAGCGCAGCAAGGTCGTAAACGCTCAGGCGGCGCCGTTTGTTGAAAATGTCCGCTGGAGCCAGTCGCGAACTGTCTTCGGCACCATCCACGTTGTCGGCTCTAACAACAACCTCGTGCCGTGGTTTGGCGCCCCGACGGCGAGTGCCGCCCAGCTCGGCGAAGTCGCCGCGCGCGAGGCGGCCGCGCTGGAGTGGATCGACACGGTTTTCGATCAGGCGGATGCGGAGTCGGCGGCGGCCGTCGTGCTGGCGATGCAAGCCGACATGTGGGATCCATCGGCCCAAGCGGTAAACCAGATCAGTGGCTTCGACACGATCGTCCAGCGCATCGCCGATCGAGCAAGCGAGTTTGAGCGGCCGGTGCTGCTGCTGCAGGGCGACTCGCACGAATACGTCGCCGACCAGCCACTCGCATCCGGCAGCCCGATGCATGGCGTAACAACCGCGGCCCCGAACGTCTGGCGCGTGGTCGTGCAGGGGGCATCGTCGGTGCCGCACGAGTGGCTACGCGTGCAGATCGACCCGCTCAGCAAAGCAGTGTTCACGTGGAAGCGCGTGCCCTTCACCAGCTAGTCAGCTAGTCCCGGGCTGGACTTTTTGAGCCGGGAACAGACAATCCCGCGTCCGCCGGTTGGCGGGCGCGGGATTTTTTGCGTCAGATGCCTTGGCGCGGACAATTCAGGCCGCGAGTTGCCGCAAGTTGAGTCGTCCGCGAGTCGCCGCTACGCGGAGCGCATTTGCGTTTAGTAGATCGGTTTCGAGTGCTTGAAGCCGCACCAACCGCGCCGGACCTGCCACAGCAGGCACGACAAATTTGTGCAAGTTGTCCAATACCGCCCGTGCGAGAAACTCACCAAGTGGCCCAAAGTCGTTCTTGTCAGCGTGGCGAAGTGCCGTCAAATATCGCGCGCGATCGCGTTTGTAGATGATCGCCGGTGGATATCCCAATCGGACGAGCAATAGGTTCAGAACAAGTCGACCCGTGCGGCCGTTGCCATCGAGAAAGGGATGAATCTGCTCAAACTGAGCGTGTAGTCGCGCGAGCGTTGGTCAGGCGCTCCCCCCTTGCTCATTTACCACTTTGTTACCGTTTGATATCCGGATCGACACGAGTCGAGGCCGGATCGAATTAGATTGATTTCGGCGGCGCCTCTCGGCTACACGGCGCCCGATACGCCTGACGCCCGCGATCGGGTTCACAGGCGCGACAACACGCACCGATGCTTTCAATCAGTGAACAGATCACTGCGGCTTTCGCCGCGCCGCTCGCTAGCGTTCGCGTCCCCGGGAACGAGGAGCCGCTGCTGCACTTCTGGCTCCCCTTCGGCTTTCTCGGCGTAATCGCGTGGGGTGTCTGGATCGCTCGCCGGGTGCTCACGTCCTTTTACCGGCCGGCCAAGAACGACTTCACCTCGCCGACCACGGTGGTCGCTCCGGCCTTCCGTGAAGACCCGGAGATCCTCGTCGCGGCGATTCGCTCGTGGCTGGTGGCTGGCGCAGACGAGATCGTGATGGTATTCCCCGACGACGAGGCGCACGTGATGCGGGCCGTCGAGAGCTCCGTCGGCTGGAATCCACGCATCTGGTACCACACGACCGACAATCCGGCGAAGCGAAACTCGCTCAAGGTCGGCATTCTCGCGGCGTCAAATCCGATCGTCGTCCTCAGTGACTCGGACACTCTCTGGGAGCCGGACTGCCTGAAGAACCTGCTGATGCCGTTCGCCGATCCCACCGTCGGCGGAGTCGGGACGCGCCAGCGCGTCTGGGA
>JBASTN010000085.1:0-4246 GCA_049274915.1 Solirubrobacterales bacterium | reverse complement strand
CCATCCGTGCAAGAACGCCGCCGAGGCTTTGACCGAGGCCGGCCACTCACCGGAGATCATCAAGAGCTACGGCTTCGGCTTGTTGCCCGACGCGATGAACATGACCAGTGGGCGGCGCGCGGTGCGCAAACTTACTGGGAACAACTGGGTTCCGGCGCTGGTGACCGATGACGGCGATGTCATCCAGGGCTCCAAGAAGATCGTCGCCTGGGCCGCGGCGAACCCTGCGAAAGCGAGCTGAAAATGGCGACGCTCGATCCCCAAATCCAAGCGCTCGAAGAGAATCTGCCCGGCGGGCTCGCGCTGCCGATGGGCGACCCAGTCGAGGCGCGCGTGAACTTCCGCGACGTCAACGTAAATATGGCGAGCTATCAGCCGGCGGCCGATCTTGCTGCGATCGAGGACCTCGAAGTGCCCGGCGCTGCGGGACCGCTCGCAGCGAAGCTTTACCGCCCTCGCGCCGACGGTCCGACTGCGACGCTCGTCTATTTCCACGGCGGCGGATTCGTCATCGGCGACGTCGAGGCCTATGACCTGCAGGTCCGCACACTCGCCGAGAACTCCGGTGCGACGGTGCTCAGCTGCGACTACCGGCTCGCGCCCGAAGATCCGTTCCCGGCAGGCATCGACGACGCCGAATCAATAACTCGCTGGGCGCTCGACAATGTCGCGTCGCTCGGCGGTGATCCACAACGCGTAGCCGTCGGCGGCGATAGCGCCGGAGGCAACCTCGCGGCCGTCACCGCACAAACACTGCGTGATCAGACCCCGGGTCTGAGCGCGCAGGTTCTGCTCTACCCAGTGCTCGATCTCGACGATGAGGCAGAGCACTACCCGTCGCGCGAAGAGAACGCGGCCGGTCCGCTGTTGACGCGCGAGCGAATTGACTGGTTCAACGAGCTCTACGTTCCGGTCGGCGCCGACCGTATGAATCCGCGTATGTCGCCCGGTGTCGCCGAGGATCTGACCGGCCTACCGCCGACGATCTTGGTTACGGCTGGCTTCGACCTGCTGCGCGATGAGGGCGACCACTATGGCGGTCGGCTAGCGGCGGCGGGTGTGCCAGTCAGGCATCTGCGCTACGAATCGCTGATCCATGGTTTCTGTGGCTTCGGTCCGCTGAGCACGGGCTGCGCTGAAGCGATCGCCGAGATCGGCGACGCGGTCCGCGAGCAACTCGCGGCCGACCCTCGGGCGACGCTCAGCGCCTAGAAACTCCCGCCGAGCCACACCCCCAGCGCGACCGCCGCGAACCCGCAAACCAAACTAGTGACCACTCCGCGCACGGCGGCAGCGGCACCGCCGTCATCGATCATCCGCTCGGTCTCGAACATCCAGGTCGAGAACGTCGTGAACGCACCAAGCAGTCCTGTGCCCGCCAGCAGACGTAGGTCGTGACCGGCGCCGGACCCGATGAGCAGGCCAAGCGTCAGTGATCCGGTGATGTTGACGATGAAGGTCGCGAGCGGAAACTCCAGCGGGTGCGAACGAACGACCCGAGCGTGGATCGCAAAGCGGGCGACCGCGCCGAGTCCGCCCAGCAGAGCAACGCCCGCCCAGACCAGCACGCTCATGCCAGCGACCTAGCGGCCTCGGATGCTTTTCGGGCCACGCGCACCGCGAGTAGTCCAGTCGTCAGGCTCGCAATGAGATAGCCCAGCGCGAGTGGTGCTTCGCCGGCGTCAACGAGCTCATACAGCTCGAGCTGAAATGTCGAGAAAGTCGTCAGGGCGCCGCATAGACCGGTTCCGAGCAGCGCGACACGCCGCCCGGGCGATTCAGCGTCGGCGAGGTGCGCGATCACGAAGCCGAGAATCGCGCAGCCGACGACGTTGGCGGTCAGCGTCGCCCACGGCCACGCTCCGGTCTCGACAGGAACGAACTCGGCGATCGCGGCCCGGGCCAGCGTCCCGGCGATTCCGCCGGCGAATACCGCGCCGACCTCGGGAAACGTGAAATCCGCGCGCCTGGTCACCGTCCGCTCGCTCATCAGCGTATGATCGCCGACGGGCAGGCGGCCCATCGATCGCCGGTCGCGACTGCGGCCAGGCAACGACACGCTTTTTCAGAGGAGTAACAGTGCCTTCACTCGACCGCGACGGAGATGTGTTCATCCTTAACCTCGGCGACGGTGAGAACCGTTTCAATCCCGACTGGGTGTCGTCACTCTGCTCGGCGCTCGACGAAGTCGCGCAAGCCGAGTCGCCGAAGGCGCTCGTTTTGACAGCCGACGGCAAAATCTGGTCAAACGGTCTCGACCTCGAGTGGATCGCCGCCAACGTCGACCAGGTCAATGACTTTCTCGTCGACGTACACGGGCTGTTCGCGCGGCTCTTGAGCTTCCCGGCGCCGACGATCGCGGCGATCCAGGGTCACTGCTTCGCCGCCGGGGCGATGCTCGCGCTGGCCGCCGACCAACGTGTAATGCGTGCCGACCGTGGCTATTTCTGCCTGCCCGAGGCGGACATCAGGATCCCCTTCACTCCCGGCATGAACGACCTGATCATGGCTCGGCTTCCGCAACCGACTGCTCACGAAGCGATGGTCAGCGCACGTCGCTACGGTGGCGAGCAGGCGCTGGTCGCCGGGATCGTCGATCAGACCGCAACCGAGGACGAAGTACTTGTCGCCGCGACGGCCCGCGCTCAAGAACAGGCAGCCAAAGACGGTGCAACGCTCTCGACAATCAAGGAGCGGATGTACGCCTCGACGCTCGCCAGCCTGCGCGATCCAGACGCCAACAAGTTGAGCGGCGTGGGAGGATGACGACGATGCGCGCGATCGAGGTTCACGAGTTCGGCGGTCCGGAAGTGCTTCAACTGCGCGAGCTCCCCGCCCCAGAGGCACCCGAGGGTGCGCTGCTTCTGCAGGTCGACTCTGCTGGCATTAACTACGCCGACACCCACCAGGCGGAGAACTCGTATCTCGCTCCGTCGAAACTTCCACTTGTGCCCGGCACCGAGGTGGTCGGCCGCACTCCCGACGGCCGCCGCGTCGTCGCGCTGCTCGCCGGAGCTGGCGGCTACGCCGAGCAGGCCGTCGCCTGGCCCCAGACCGTCTGGGAAGTGCCGGACAACGTCAGCGACGGCGAAGCGTTGGCAGTTGTGCTGCAGGGTGTCACCGCCTGGCATCTGTTGCGCACCTCCGCGCATCTCAACGAGGGCGAGACCGTCGTTGTTCACGCCGCCGCGGGCGGAGTAGGTTCGATCGCGGTGCAGCTTGCCAAACGCTGGGGAGCCGGCCGCGTGATCGCGACCGCTTCCAATCCCGATAAGCGTGGCCTGGCACTCGAGCTCGGAGCAGACTTCGCGATCGACTCACGCACGGATGATCTGAAATCCGCTTTGATCGAGGCCAACGACGGACGCAAGGTCGACGTGATCCTCGACATGGCCGGTGGTCCGACGTTCGACGCCGGGCTGGCCTCATTGGCCCCGTTCGGCCGGATCGTCACTTATGGCATGGCGGGCCGCGTACCGCCGAGCCCGGTTGATCCCGGTGCGCTGATCGGTCGCAGTCGCGCCGTGATCGGATTCTGGATGGTGCATTGCGCCACCGTCCCCGGCATGCTCGACGCGGCAGTCAACGGTCTGCTCGAGCTTATCTCGGCCGGTGAGTTGCGGGCGATCGTCGGCGGCAGCTATCTACTGGCCGATGCACGCCAAGCGCACGAGGACATCCGCGCCCGTGGCACCACCGGGAAACTCGTTCTGACGATGTAGATCCGATTTGGCGGCAGGGTTGACCGCCATGGACAGCAGGAACGTTCTTTAAAGATCGTCCATGTAGCGTGCGAGCCGACGAACGACATCGCTCGCATTGGCGAGCGCTGCGTTGTCAAGATCAGCGACGGTGTCCGTCCAAACTGTCTTGAGTTGCTCGTCCTTGCGGAGCAGCATTGTGCGACCTTCTTCGGTCAGCGACGTCATCACCACGCGGCGGTCGCCTGGCGAACGTTCCCGCTCGATCACACCGGCGGAACAGAGCTGCGACAACATGTGCGTCGCGGTCGCTGGAGTTAGCCCCGCCAGCGACGCGAGTTCGCCCGCCGACAGCGGTTCGCGTTCGATCAACGGAGAAATCAAGTTGTATTGAGGGACGCTGATCTGATCTGAAGCTTTGGCATCACGACCTCGTAACCGCCGCTGAGCGGAAAGCAGTTCACGATAAGCAACTTCGAAATCTTTGATCGCGTCGAGACGAGCCTCGCTGCGAGTTTCAAGCATGCTCGCGATACTACCGAGTA
>JBASTN010000084.1:0-53701 GCA_049274915.1 Solirubrobacterales bacterium | reverse complement strand
ACGAGCTCCGAAGCGCGGTCGCGGTTGAACCCGCCGTCGCCGAATGTCTGTTCGAACGTCTTCTCGACGGCCGAACGAAGTTGGTCAGTTATGCCCTGCACTGTTTTTTTGTTAGAAGCCATGCGGCTTACGATACCCGTTGCATGGACACGAAGAAACCCGACCCGAGCGAGCCCGGTACACCGAAGCGATTGGTCGAAGACGAATCGCGTTCGCCGTCGGAGCTGCAGCCCGGCACGACGACGCTGCATCTCAACCCAGCCGCCGAGTTTCATCCGAACGTGCTGCTGCCCGGCGATCCGACCCGTGCGATGACAATCGCGACAACCCAGCTTGTCGAGCCACGGATGTTCAATCACCGACGCGGCCTGTGGGGATACTCGGGCCGCACGGCCAAAGGCACGGGGATTCTCGTGCAGGCGACGGGCATGGGTGGACCGAGCGCGGCGATTGTTTGTGAGGAGCTCGCCGACCTGGGTGCGGAGATCTTTCTGCGCGTGGGGACCTGCGGCTCGTTGGATCCGTCTGTGGGGCTAGGCGACTTGATGGTTGTCAGTCAGGCGATTGCCGACGATGGGACCGGGCATGCACTTGGTGCCGGCGAGCGTGTGGCGGCGGATGAACGGCTTGTCGAGTTGTTGACCGAACACGGCGAAGCCTCGGGCCACGCGACGCGAGTCGGACCCAACGCGACGGTTGATCTGTTTTATGACCCTGAAGCCGAGGCGCGACACGCGCGACTGCGTGAGGCCGGTGCGCTGACGATCGAGATGGAGGCCAGCGCGGTGATCGGCGTGGGGGCGCGACGGGGTGTGCCGTCGGCGTGCTTGCTCGGAGTGACCGACGCGTTGTTCGATGGTGCACCGCGCGACCGGTTGACGCACGATCAGATCACGGAGCTGGGCGAGACGCTTGGGCGGGTGGCGATCGGCGCGGTTGAGGGATTGCTCGCAACCTGACGCCGTGGCGCGTCCGGTGCACACTGCACGCAGAAAAGTATTTTCAGCCGATTACCACGTTTGTGGGAGGCCATCGGAGGCGTTCAAACCCTTAATAGGTCATGAGGGAAAATGCCGATGCCGCTGCACGGTTTGACCGCCCTACCGCATCCCCGGTAACCGTTTGGACACGTACCAAAAATTACTACCGCAACAGCGCGACCACTTGCCATTTATTCGGTAGTCAGCTATACACGATTGAACGCGCATCTCGGCGCCCCTGGGGTACGGCGCGTTCTGTGGGTAGGGCCCGCCCCCTGGCGGGGGCCGTACATACCGGGGGGCGGCCCCACCCCGATTTGCTCACATTGTCTTCTCGGCTCGGCAATCAGGGCATTCCGCCCTACGACGACTTACAACTAATTACAACTAAATGAACGAAATGCTCGTGCCAACTCGGCGACACGACTCTTTGCGTGCACACAACCCAACGGACTTCAACGAGGCCGCGACCCAGCTGATCCTGCGATATGGATCCGTGATTCTCGACGACGCGCGACGCTTTAGTTCGTGCGTGGCCGACGCCGAAGACGCCTACCAACGGACGCTTGAGATTCTGCTCACCAAAGCACCGACCAGCGATCCGGATCAGCTAGTTCCATGGCTGCGAACGATTGCCCGTCGCGAAGCTGCCGACATCGCGTTGCACCGGCAAAGAATCGTTGCTTCGCCGACCGTGTATCCGGCCGAGCATGATTGCGTCCCTGAAGATTCACCAGAAGAAGTCGCTGAAGGCTTGGTCGATTTCGACCACAGCAACGAAGCCCTGCAGCGGTTAGACGGCGATCAGGTGCGCTGCCTCTTGGCTCATGCAGAGGGCTATTCCTACTCCGAGATAGCCACGCAGACCGGATTCAGCAACCGGAAAGTAAAGCGCTGCCTCGCCGATGGTCGGCGTGCTTTTCTCAACCGCGTACAAGCGATCCGGTCCGGCACAGAGTGCTCGCGGATCGAACCGCTGCTGCATCGCGCGCTAGACGGCGACATCGACGCGTACAAAGATGCGCGGCCGCATATCAACGGTTGTGGCGCTTGTCGCGCAACTCTGCGCGCCTACAGCGAAGCTCCGTCGCGCGCCGCGGCGCTCTTCCCGCTCCCAGTTGTCACAGCGACCGCAGACCAACCGCCCACCGGTCAAGCCTGGGACGTGGTTACCGGAATCTGGACGAGCGTCTACGAAAAGGCTGTCGCCCACGCTACGACCGTGCATCAATGGGCCGAAGTCGGGACTGTCAAGAAAGCGAGTGCGGTCGCTGCGACTGCTGCGGCACTAGCCGCCGGAAGCGTCGCCGTTGAGAACACCACTGATAATGGCCGCGAGCCGAGCGACCGGCCGACTGCAGAGCGACCAGCCGACACAGGACCTACACCCGTGGTGGCGCCGGAAATCGAACCGCCCGTCGCTTCCCGGCCCGAGCAAGACACCACACCTGCCGAACGCTCGGAACCCGAACCGGAGGCTCAGCCGATCGAGCAACCTGCCGACTTGCTCGCTCCCGAGTCTGTGGCGACGGTCCCCCAACGGACAACAGAGAAGCCGGCCAGATCCAAACCGCGCCCGCCTGCCGGCACTGGAGACCTGGCGCCATGAACTCAGAACACAAGGAACGGGCGATCCGCCCCACCGCTACACACCAAAAAAAGGACACGCTGGATGCCTCACAGACCTGACTCACCGCTCAAGCTGGTCCGCTGCACGATCGTGCTGGCGGCAATCGCCATGGCTCTCCTCGGCTGGACGACGTCATCCGCTCAGGCAGGGAGCTATCAAGTGACGCAATGTCACCGCGGTACCGGCGCGGGGTTGGACAGTTGGCAATGGTTCGGCGACGGGTGGTGGGTTCACGACGAATGCACAAACTCCGTGGGCGTGCGCGGGCTCGGCATAGCCGGCCGAATGGCGGGATGGCAAACGCCGACGCTTCCGACTGGACTGACAATCGACAGCGTCTCCTTCATCAGCGAGTCGAAGAATGGCGCCGGAGTGGGGACATATGGGTTGACCTGCGTAAACACGTTGATTCCATGCACCGGCAACGGCTCGATCGTCTCATTGGACGCGAATCCGAGCAGCGTCACCGAAAGCAAAACCGTCGTCGCCCCAGGCTCAAAGGCATTCTCGCTTCTACAAACTTCCGGCGGCGGAACTATCTCGTCGCACGCACACATTCTCGCGCACAACTTCGCGTTCACCATGAACGATTCCGTAGCACCGGGTGTAGCGAGGACTGGCGGATCGCTAACGGCAGACGGCTCCTGGAACCGCGGAACGCGATCAGTTGGCTTCTCGGTGACCGACACACAGAGTGGCGGTGCTTCCATGCTGATGACGTTCGATAACGCTCTGGGCCACCCGCTCGCCACCACACGAAACGCCGCGTGCAACTACCGCCGCTTTATGCCATGCCCTACATCCTTCAACGATCTGGCAAGCGTCAACACAACGTCGTTGTCAGACGGCTCGCACACGGTCCACCTCTTCGGCTACGACGCCGGCGGCAACGTCGCGATCGGCGGCAGTGGCTTGACCTTCAGCACAAAGATCGACAACACTCCGCCAGGTCTGCCCGGTCCACTCACGATCCCAGTCACAGGCCAAAATGGCTGGACCAACATCAACGATTTCGACATCAACTGGGTCGCCTCCGGCGAATCACTTGAGACGGCAACTCAGTCGGGTGTGGCCAAAGTGTGGTTCGACATCGGCCCGACGCAGCCGGGCCAAGCCGACCCGCCGGCCGTCGCCGTCCCAGTAGGAGGCTCTGCGGGCTCGATCGCCGCGACGAGGACCACCCTCTCAAACATCAGCGTTCCGACGAAAGGCGCGTGGACGCTTGACCTTTGGACGGAAGACGCCGCCGGCAACGCATCCCCAAAGCGTGACGCGAGTTTGAAGTTTGATCCGACCGTGCCGGACAAGGCGGCGGGGATTGCGAATGGGTGGATCGGAAAGGCCGAGCTCCTGGCCGGCGCAGAACAACGGTGGATCCGCCCACGAAACGCGAACGAGATTCCGTCGATGATCTGCGGGTACTCCTTTTCAATCGATCAACTGCCGTTTACCGACCCAGGTCCGATCCCGACATATTTCGGCGATCGAACATCGCTGTTGCTCCCACCGAACATTTCGGAAGGTCACAACTTTGCGCACTTCCGAGCGGTGACATGCTCGGGCACCCCGGCCGCCGCGATTGAACACACTGCCGTCGACGTGGACTTAACGGACCCGACAGTGACGGTTGACGGGGTGCCGAAGACCGGGTGGACACGTGTGCTTCCGTCTCTATTCATATCGGCCACCGATGAACTATCCGGAATGACACCGGCCCCTGAACTCGACCCGGATTACCGGCATGGAGCGTTCGTCGAGTACGCGTTTGGATCGGAACCATTTCATGCCGCCCGCGGCGGGACGGCAGATGTCGCGATTCCGTCTAATGCTCCCGACGGACACCAGACCGTCAGGATCCGCGCCACGGACCTATCGGGAAACACTGCCTCGACTCCACCAGTGAGATTCTCGCTCGATCGCACCGGACCGTCTGGATATATCCGAGCGAACGACCCGCGACGTCCGCGGCTCATCCGAGTCGAAGTGGCGGATGCCCACGCTGGAGTGATGCGTGGCACAATTCAGGTCGCCCCGGCAATCGGAGGCGAGTTCAGTGATCTTGCCACCGATTTCAGCGCGGGTGAGTTGGTTTCTACTTTCCCAGAGTTGACTTTGCCATCGGGTGAGTACCGCGTGCGTGCAGTAGTCCACGACGGCGCCGGGAACTCGTCGATCGTCGATCGCGGCCTGAACGGAGAGCCTGTGCGCATTCTAAGTCCGATGCGCATCCCGACCCGAGTTCAGTTGCGGGTGCTCTCTAGCCAATTGATGTGCAACGGACGCGTTGCCCGCACCTGCAAGAAACAATGCGCACGCGGTCGCAAGTGCCGACGAGGAACCATTCGTGGCCGCCGCCAAACGTTGGAATCCGACGACGCTGTGGTTGGATTCGGAAATCCCGCATCGTTGTCCGGAAGCCTGACCCGGGGAGATGGCTCGCCGATCCCAGACGCTCGAATCTCGTTCGTTGCGCATCGTGCGGGTCAGCCCGAGCACCATCTTGGTGCGACCCTATCCGGGTCAGACGGATCATTCAGGTTTCACTTCTTAGCGGAAACTTCGACAACCGTTCGAGCCGAATACGCCGGAACCGAAATCGAGTCCACCTCAAATGACTCCGCGACCGTGCGAGTACCTGCCCGCGTCGGAATCCGGCTCTCGCATCGGCGTATTCGCACAAGGAGGTGGCTGAAGTTCACTGGGCGCGTGATCGCGCCAGCCGGCGTGAAGACGTCCGGAATCCTGGTGCAGTTCCAGTTTCGAAATGGAAATCGATGGCAGGCCGGGCCCTTCTTGGTGCGGACCGACTCGACCGGAGCTTTCAAAGCCAGATATCAGTTCAAGTCCGTTGGAACTCATCCCATCAGAGTCAGATTTCGCGTGACAGTCCCCACTCAAGCGGACTGGCCATATGCGACTGGAGCATCCGTGCCCCGAAGCGTAATCGTCCTCCCGTAGCCACGCACCACCAGGAGGGCTTGCAATCCGGCTTCGTACTACTACTTTTAGACCATGAGTTCGCATCCCAATCGGATCCGACTCGTCTCTCGGCATCATCGCGTTGCAGTTGTCATTTTCTTAATCTGTGCTGCAATCCCGACCGCAGCGACCTTTGACACGGGAGTCGATTCGTCACAGAAGGCTGGGTCCGGCACTTGGACCGAATCAGCCGAGCTTCAGCATTGGGCCGTCTGGCTGGAGGATCAGTCCGCATTGGCTGAATTCACCGATCGAACCACCGCTCGATCTATTGGAATGGGTGCGCGGCAGGATCGCTCGGTCGAATCGGTCTCCCGCGACAGCAATCATTTTTTGAAATGGGAGGAGAGACGCAACCGCGCATTCTCACGAATGGGGCGTCGAATCTCGCCAGGCTTGTCAAAGCAGCATTTCAATCTTTCGAAGCAAATCGCGGGGTTGGGCGCCGTGGTCGTCCGTTCATCGCTGGTACCGAACGTGCTGGTAATCCGTGCCGACCGGCTGACCGCAGGCCGCGCATCGCGACTTCCGCTGGTCAAGGCTGTGGAATCCGCCAGCCTGCACTCCGCGACAGGCGGCTCCGCGATTGATGGCTCTCCGACATGGATTCAGGCCGGGTGCACTGGCGGTGGTCCAAGCGATGTCGGCTGCCCGCCAGCTACCGGCGCTCCAGGCGCTGTGGAAAGCAGCGATGGGAACGGTGGCCCGGACATCGCAATATGGGACAGCGGCGTAAATCTATTTCACACGGCATTCGATGGCAGAACTCCGCGGATCGTTACCCCAGCCAGCAGGCAGACTGGCTCAAGCACGTCAAACCCGTGCGAAGGGGAGGCACCAGTCAACGGCTTCTGGTGTCCGCACGGCGGCGAGCATGGCAACGCGATCGCAGCAATCGCTGCTTCCCAGGATCCTGGCCACCTTGGCATGGCACCCGGCATCGACAAGATCCTCGACCCTCTACGCGCACAATCAGAATCTTCTTGGCTCACTGGGCTCCCTTTCAATGGCGAAGCCCCGGCACCAGATCTGCCAGAGGTCGTTAACTATTCAGCGGGCGGCAATGAGCTGAGTGCCGACGATGACTACTCGACGCGAGAAGTCGACTTATTTGTTTCATTGTTTGGCATCGCGCGATCCGGAGCTGCGGGAAATGATGGTCCTTCTGGCCCGAATCCGGAGGCTCGCGTCTCTGCACCATGCATCGCCTGGAACGCTTTATGCATGGGAGCGATGACTCCGACAGGACCGACGCGGGCTGGCGACGTAGTCGCTTCATATTCAAGCCGCGGTCCCACATTCGGTGGACGCAAAAAACCAGACCTCCTGGCATACGGCGTAGACGGCTGCCCATCCGATGATGACTTCAAAACCTGGGAGGGCAACTGCGGACAAGGCACCTCATTCGCCGCCCCGCGCGGTGCCGCAGCGATTGCTCTTCTCGCAAGCGTCGGCATCACCGACACCTCCGCGCAGCGCGCGATCCTGATCAACAGCTCTTACATGGTCCCGTCCGAGTACGACCGCTTCCCGGGCACCGAGCCTGCTCGCTACTGGACCCCAGACGCCGGCTGGGGTGAGCTTGCACTCGAACAGACCTATCCGAAGCGGGGCAACTACGCACTCGGTTCAGTCACTGCCGCTGCGGGCAGCAATCCCGGGCCCAACTCTGCCCGCTTCTTCCGCGTCAATGGAATGGTCGCCGGTGAACGCACGACGCTCGCCTGGAATCGCAGAGTCACGGCCCCGCAATGGCCCGACGCAAGCAGTGTCGCGCCGTTTACCACGACCGATCTTGATCTGTTCCAGTACACAACCTCAGGCACTGACAACGATGACGATGTCGCCTGTGCGATCCCGGTGCAGACCGTGGTGAACTCATGCGGTGTCGATGCCAACGAGCTTTCCGAGCGCCTCGGTCCACACCCGGCTCCTGGCAATGCGGACGCCTACGACAACGTCGAGCAAGTTCGCGCCAAGATCGCTGGCTCGGCGATCATCAAAGTCAAAGCCGCCTCCGGCCTCACCGGTGCCACCAGCGAGCCATTTGCCCTCGCCAGCGACCGGCAGTTGATCCCGATCTCGACGCCGACGATCAACATTCCGCGGCCCACGCTCAGCGCTCCGGCGGTCACCACCGGCCAGGATGTCGTCGTCACAGCGGATATCTCAAACAACTCCACGGGCGCCGACCTCGCGACCGGGCTCATGCTCGGGTCGGCAACGGCGAGCATCCAGCTGCCTGCGGGAGTCAGCCTTGCGAGCGAGCCGACATGCGCCCTTTCCAACGCTCGCCTCAATCCGAGCGAACACGAGACCTGCACGTGGACAGTCCGCGGCAACGTCTCCGCCATGCATCAAATCACCGTCTCCGCCCGTGGCGAGCGCTTCAACGAGGTCTTCCAAACCACGTCGCTCCCAGCCTCGCTGACAGTCGATAGCAACCCTCCGACCGCGTCGATCGTCGCGCCGTCGGATTGGTACCAGGCTCGCACGGCGATGGTCAGCTGGAGTAGCTCCGACGATCTCTCGTCGATTAGCAACGTCAAGGTTGAGGCCTCGATCGATGGCGCGCCCTGGGTCGAGGTCTCCTCAAGCAACGGCAGCGGCGGCTCGGTCGGCGTCACTGCCGAGGAGGGCCAAGAGGTCAAGACTCGCGTGATCGCGACAGACGCGCTGGGCAATCAGTCCGCGCCGGTCGAGTCGACCAGCTGGAAGGTCGACGCAGATGCGCCGACGCTTGGAGTGCTTGCGCCGAGTGAAGTGGCCTACGGCGAGCCGGCCTACATCACGATCCGCAGCTTCAACATCGGCGCGCCGGTTCAGAACTACGTGCGCTCGGGCAACTCGCAGGTGTTTCAGCCGTTGACTTCGGAAGTGTTTCTGGTCCCGTCAGTCGCGCGTCTCGGTCTGCCGCTGACGATCGAGGCGCAGGCGATCGACTCGCTCAACCGCATCACGCGAAAGTCCGTCACGATCACCACACGGGCACGGCCGATGAAGATGCAGATGAAGAAGGTGCGGCGCGGACGCGGTCAGGCACTGTCGTTCAAACTCTCCGTCAAGACACCGGGCACGATCAGCGTTACGGCGAAGTGTGGGCGTAAGAAGTCGCGTAAACGCACTCTTGTCGAGTCGAGCACGAAGGCGGTCATTGCACTTGGCCGGTTGAAGGGCAAATGTGCCATCACGGCGACGTTCTTCCCGACGGCCAGCTATCAGTACGAAAGCGTCAAGGTCGCTAAGCGTTTCAAGCTCTAAATCCGCTCTGCGAGCGGGTTGCAGCTGAGTTATATGACCACTGAACCTGGACGGAAGTCGGGTTTCGACTCAGTCGTTTTGGTGTTTTGCCGTAACTAGGACTGAGGACGGTTTTCACGGGGGGTTCCGTGAAGTTTCGCGTCCCGACCGGCGGGCACGGCGCTCTGTGTCGCCACCGGGCGCGGCCGTCCTCGTTCTTTTGTCGGGCGGCATATCGGCAGCGCCGCGCGGATCTGGGGTTTCCGGCATACTTGATCTCCCATGAACACTGCGGTTTTGCACACAGCCTTCGTCGCAGACGCGATGCAGGCGTTTGACACGGTCCCGGCTTCGATGCCGATGACCGAGGCCGCTGCTCTGATGCGCAGCCATGGCGGGCGCGCACTGGTCGTAGACACAGGCGATGGTTCGCCGGCGATCTTCAGTGAGTTCGACATTGTCAAGGTTGTCGGCGCCGGGGAGCTGCTCCATGGCAAATCGGTCGGCGATCACCACACGCGTATCGCGATCGCGGCGACGCCAGACTGGTCGTTACGCCGCGCACTCGACACGATGTTGCACGGGCAATTCCGGCACCTCGTCGTAGTCGACCAAGGCGAGACCGTCGGGATGCTGGCGATGCGCGACATCCTCGAGGTGATGCTCGAGCCAACCGAAGACCCAGATCTCTCGCAAGACACCGTTGAGATCGGGGCGCACGTCGACGAAGACTCAGGTCGTCTTTTGTACAACCTCCGACGCAGCGCCAAACAGCATCTCGTCGCGGCCAAGTGCCCGTGCGAGCTTGAGTGGATCGAAGTGCTGATCGGTCAGGCCGAAGAACGGCCGGACCTCTCGCACGACGAACTGCAACATCTATGGGATCGGCGCCAGCCGTGTCCGACGCTGAACTCGATGGGCGGCGGCGGAGACTGAACCTCCCCGTTGAGGCGGCGGATCATGGCCTCGACGACCGCCTGACCCTGCGCGAGACGCGCAAGCGGGCGAAGAAGTCGCGCACCAAGTAGGCGCGACTAGTGCCGACTCGACCCGGCCACGGCAAGCTCGGGCGACAGTTCGCCCCAGCTGAGGTGCGGCTGGTCGTAGGCGGCGGCGAGCGTGTTGTGGCCCAGGCGGTCGACGGCAGCGACGGTCACCATGCCGCACGCGATCGCGTCTGAGAGGGCGTGGTGGTGATCGAGTTCGATTTCGAGGAAGGCCGAGAGCGTGCTGAGCTTGTGGTTCTCGGGACCGACCGAAAGGACGGGATCGGAGGTCTCATCTGGCTCGACCTTGCGCAGGCGGGTGCGAGGCCAGGCGCGGCGTGCCAGTGCCATCGAGCAGCCGTAACGAATCGTCGGCGTCTGTAGGCCGAAGCGCGCGAGCTCGCTGCGCAGCACACCCATGTCGAAGTTGGCGTTGTGGGCGACCAGCGGATAACAGGCGGCGTAATGGATCAGCTCGGGCCAGATATCGGCGAAGCTCGGCTGGCCGATCACGTCGCGTGGCGTGATGCCGTGCACGCGAATCGCCCCTGCCTGCCAACGACGTGGCGAGATCTGTGGGTCGATCAGGGTGTAACGCTGCTCGATCGCGACGCCGTTCTCGAAGTGCACGATGCCGACGGCGCAGGCCGCACCCCAGGTTGCTGTCTCAAAATCGATCGCGACGAAAGAATCCATCGCTATTCAATCTACCGGTGCGACCGGTGGCCACAATCGCGGCGAAGGCGACTACTTGATGCGCAGCTTGACGATGCGGTTTGCCGGCTCGACGACCGGGTTGCCGGGTAACGAGACCGTGACGCGCGCGATCTTGCGGCGCACGCTTACGGGGAGGCGCACGGCGAGCGTGCCGGCGCAGCGCGCCTGTGCCCAGCCGATCGTGCCGCCGACACGGAAGCGCTTTCTGATGCCCGCGACCTTGATCACCGCGCGCACGCCGCCGAGGCACGTGTTGCTCGCGTTGGATCCGCTGGGTACGAGGAAACTTGCTCTGAAGGCGACTCGCAGCTTGCCGCCGACCCGTTTTGATCGACCACCCTGTGAGAAGCGGACGTTGACGGGTTTGAGGATCGGATTTGCCGGATCTTGAAGACCGCTTCCGCTGAGCAAGATCGTCGTCTTGCCACCGTCTGCGTTGGAGTTGATCACCAGCAGGGCCTGCCCAAGACCGACCGTGGTCGGGGTGAACTTGACCTTAACGAGACAGGAACCCGCAGGCGCGAGCGTCCCCGGAAAACAGGTCTGCTCGGTAATCGAAAAATCGCTGTTGCCAGTGATGCCCGCCGACGCGATGTTCACCGGCATCGAGCCGGAACTGGTGATCGCAATCGTCTGAGCAGCAGATTCGGTGCCGACCATCTGTCCTCCGAAATAGCCGGACGACGGCGTGGCGCGCAGCGCGGCGCCGGCGATCTCACCGACCCAAGACGTGAACGACGAGACGCGTGTGTAGACACCGGGCCACGGTGCCTCTGCGCAGCCGTTTCCGAAACTGGTCACACCGACGAGACGCAGGCCGCTGGGACCCTGAAAGACGAGCGGTCCGCCGCTGTCGCCCTGGCAGGTATCGCGTGAGTCGACGCCGGCGAAGTGTTGGGCGCAGATCATCGTGGCGGTGATGCCGCCGCCGTAGGCGGTGTTGCAGCTGGTGGGATCGGAGATCTCAACCGTTGCCTCGAGCAGCGCCGCCGATGACGGACCGCCGGAGCTGACCGCCCCCCAGCCAGCGACCTGCACCGAGGTGCCGACCGTCGGATTCTCGGCCGTCGTAGCGAGCCCGATCGGAGTTGCAATCGAGTCGTGGTGCAGCTTGAGCAGCTGGATGTCGTTCTCGTTGGTATCAGCGTTGTAACCGGGGTGCTGGTACGACTGGATCACGCTGATGAACTCGCCGCCGCTATCGACGAGGTTTTTGCGGCCGATCAGCACTTGGGCGGGCACCGGACAGTGAGCCGCCGTCAATACCCAACCCGGCTTGATCAGCGAGCCGCCACAAAATTGAAAGCCGTTATCGTCGATCAGTGCGGCGATGTACGGCCAGCTGGCCGGGAGGTTGGCGACGACCGTACCGTTGACGATCTTGGTCGATGGTCCCTCCGCCGCTGGCTCGGTGGCCCCGGCGGGCATGGCAAGCGCGAGCGTGCATGCAACGGCAAGCACAAGGCTGAAGGCGAGTTGCGATCCGCGACGCGTAGCCGGCGGATCAATCTGTCGGAACAAGCGATTTCCTTACTTCGAGCCTGCCGGGCAGGCGACCGGTCGTCTTCACCCATATCGGTCGCCCCGCGAGCGGCCTTTACGACAAATAGCCAAATTACACCGAGGGCCCGGCGATTGCTCGCCGGGCCCTCGAATCAGGCAGTTGGTTGCAAAGCGACCGCGGCCGCTCTAGTAGCGGTAGTGGTCCGGCTTGTACGGACCCTCGACCGGGACGCCGATGTACTCGGCCTGGTCGGGACGCAGCTCGGTGAGCTTGACGCCGATCGCGTCGAGGTGCAGGCGGGCGACCTTCTCGTCGAGGTGCTTCGGCAGCACGTAGACCTGCTTCTCGTAGTCATCGTTCTTGGTGAACAACTCGATCTGGGCGATCGTCTGGTTCGTGAACGAGTTGCTCATCACGAAGCTCGGGTGACCGGTGGCGTTACCGAGGTTCAGCAGACGGCCTTCAGAGAGCACGATGATGCTCTTACCGTCGGGGAACTTCCACTCGTGGACCTGTGGCTTGACCTCGATCTTCTCGATGCCGGGGATCGCGGCCAGTCCGGCCATGTCGATCTCGTTGTCGAAGTGACCGATGTTGCCGACGATCGCCTTGTCTTTCATGCGGCTGATCTGGTCGGCGCTGATGATGTCCTTGTTGCCGGTCGTGGTGATGAAGATGTCAGCAGTCTCGAGGTGGTTCTCGAGCGTGTTGACTTCGTATCCCTGCATCGCGGCCTGAAGCGCGCAGATCGGATCGATCTCGGTGATCACGACACGGGCACCACCGGCGCGCAGTGACTCGGCAGAGCCCTTACCGACATCGCCGAATCCGCAGACGACGGCAACCTTGCCACCGAGCATCACATCGGTCGCGCGGTAGAGACCGTCGACAAGCGAGTGACGACAGCCGTAGAGGTTGTCGAACTTGCTCTTGGTGACCGAGTCGTTGACGTTGATCGCCGGGAACAGTAGGTCGCCGGTCTTGGCCAGCTCGTAGAGACGGTGGACGCCGGTTGTGGTCTCCTCGGTGACGCCGAGAATGCCGTCGGCGAGCTTCGTGTAGCGCTCTGAGTCTTCTGCGATCGACTTCTGCAGGAGCGTCAAGAAGACCTCAAACTCTTCGGACTCGGCCTCGGACGGGTTCGGCACTGTGCCGGCGAGCTCGTACTCACGGCCCTTGTGCACCAGCATCGTGGCGTCGCCACCGTCGTCGAGGATCATGTTCGGGCCCTCGCCGCCCGGCCAGTTGACGACCTGCTCAGTGCACCACCAGTACTCCTCGAGGGTCTCACCCTTCCATGCGTAACACGGGACGCCCCTGGGGTCGTCCGGAGTGCCGTCGGGACCGACGACGACTGCCGCGGCGGCCTCGTCTTGGGTGCTGAAGATGTTGCACGAACACCAGCGGACCTCGGCGCCGAGCGCGGTCAGCGTCTCGATCAACACGGCGGTCTGGACGGTCATGTGCAGTGAACCGGTGATGCGCGCGCCCTTGAGCGGCTGGGCGTCGGCGAACTCGGCGCGGGTGCTCATCAGTCCGGGCATCTCGTGTTCGGCGAGCTCGATCTGCTTGCGGCCGGCCGCCGCTAGCGCGAGATCGGCGACCTTGTGGTCGGTCTTGAGGTCAATTGCAGTGGTGGTCATGCGGGATTGTCTCCTTGATGCTTTGGGGGCAAGTCGTTTGGATGCGGAAGTAAGAGGGTGTGCTTCTGTTGTTCCCAGGTGAGCCAGTCGTTGGCTTCAACGTCTGCCGGGCGTTCTGCCGTCTGCTGCAGCCACTCATTGACAGCTGAGTTGAGTGGCGGGTTCTCGCGCAGTCGCTGCGCGAATCCGACATCGCCGATCTCGAGCTTGTAATCGTGCAGCAACTCACGCAGTGTGCGCAGGCGTTGCAGCTCGGCGGGTCCGTAGAGGCGGTATCCACCAGACGAGCGCGGAGGCTCGACGAGGCCGACACTCTCGATGTAACGCAGCATGCGCGCCGACCACCCGGTGGTCTCGGCAGCTTCGTTGATCGTGAGGGAGTCGATCTTAAGAGAATTAGGGGAACCCGCTGCTGGAGCGGGATCTGTCGCCAGCGATAATGCCATCGCCAACAACCTTATCAGAGCTGTGTAAAGGATGTCGGCCTGCGGCGTCAAGGATTGTGCAGTTTGTGCCGAACCTTGATGTAGTGCGTTTTTCTGATCAACACCGCGTTTTTACGGGCTTCGCCACTGCCCAGCGCTTCGAGCACGAGCTAGCGAACCAGATCGCCCGGACCAGTGGTCCGACTGGATGTGCTCTGCTGCGAATCGATGTTGGGGCACGCTTCGAGGAGCCTCAGATCGCAGCAGTCGCCCAGGACCTTCGTCGGCGCCTCCGCACCAGCGATCTCGTCACCCGCACCGACCGGCGCGAATTTGCTGTGCTGCTGCATCACATGGATCGCGGTCACGCGATTCTCGTGGCAGACGCGCTGCTTGACGCAATCCACTCGCTTGCGATGGCGCGCTGGCAGATTCCCTCGTCGGCGAGCATCGGGCTGGCAATCTCAACCGACGTAATGCAGCTCGACGCGGATCTGGTCGCCCAGGCCGCCGGCTTGGCGATGAACGAAGCGAAACGCTCTCCGTACGACCGCTTGGCGGTCTTTGACCCGCGTCGCCACGAGCTGGGACGAAACACCGCTGCCGCCCGCGCGGTCGCCGCGTAACTACCCAATAGCTGGTCAAGGGATTGTCTGCGGAGGACGATCCTTCTATATGCGGCTTAAGGGCACCCCGCTCCACATTCTGGTGATCGCATTGCTGCTCGCCGCGACCGCGGCAGTGGCGATCTTCGTCGCGCGCGAACGTGCCGCCGAGCGTGAGCAAGAGGATCTCGCCCGTGTCACGGCGCTGCGCAACGCGACTGCAATGGTCACGGCGACGGCGTCGACGCGAATCGAGGACCTGGCCACTGCTCTGCAGACGCGCGACCCCAACAACTGGCGCGGCGAGTTCCGGCGCATCGGCGACTTCATTCTCAAGGAGCCCGCGATTTCGGCGATCGGCCTGGTGCGGCGCGTCAAGCCCTCGGAACGTGAGTCGTATCAACGCGAGCTCGGCCGGACGATCACTAGTACGGCGGGCCTACGCCTGCCCGAGCGTGACGAGTACATGGTGATCGACGACACAATTTCCCGCGACAGGTCCCGACCCCGTATCGGTGTCGATGTATACAGCGACCCTTCGCGAGGTCGTGCGATTCGCGCGGCAATCGATCAGGGTAAACCGGTCGCCACCGAGCCGTTGACGCTGCTCTCAGGACTCAAGGGTTCCGTTCTCTACGTGCCGATCTTTCGGGCCAACAAGCCGGTTCGCACGCCCGCCCAGCGCCGCGCCGCCGTAGTCGGGTTGCTCAACGCTGGACTGCGTGTGCGCTCGGTCACCGCCGCCGTTCGCGAGCTGACCCTGGGAGTCGGCGACTTTCGCATCACAGATGGAGCGACGCTTGTCGCCGAGAGCTCCAGAACTTTGAGACCGGGCGGACCTTCGGAAGATATTCAGGTCGCCGGGCGCACATGGAACGTTCGCGCCGATCACGCGTCAGGCAGTTCAACGGGATTGGTCCTGCTGATCGTCGGCCTCGGCCTGGCATTCACCGCGTTGGTCGGGTTCGCGATGACGATGATGAGTCGTCGTGAACGCTATGCCGGAGACATGGTCGAGAGGCGTACGCACGAACTCAACGTCGCAAACGCGCAGCTTGCCGAAGACGCGCGTTTCTTTGAATTAACGCGTGACTTCGTCTGCACCACCGATTTCGAAGGCAACATGGTGACCTTCAACGACACCTGGACCGAGGTGCTCGGCTGGACGCGCGAAGAGCTGTTTGAGATGCCGCTGGAGGGCCAGGTTCATCCTGACGACATAGATGCGGTCGCAGGAGCGCTCGACGATCTCGCCGAGGGCGGCTCGAATGTCGAGTTCACAAACCGTCGCCTCGCAAAGGATGGAACGTGGCGCTGGCTGGAATGGACCTCAGTCGGTGTTCCCGACGACGGATTGATCTACGCCTCGGCTCGCGACGTCACCGAGCGCATCAAACTCGAGCTTGAGCTTGAGATTGAGCGGGCTCAGATGAAGGGCGCACAGGAGATCGCCCGATTGGGCAGTTGGAGTATCAACCTGGAGACCGGCGAGATGCTCTGGTCGGACGAGTTGTTCGGACTGCTTGGAGCCGAGCGTCCCAAGGAAGCGCTGACGATGCAGCACTGGCTGAATGTGCTGTCGGAGAACGATCGCAGTCGCGGGATGGACAAATTGATCGCAACGTTGCGCAATGGTGGCGACTTTGAGTTCGAGTTCAGCAGGCACGAGCCGGGCGAAGACGGCGAGCCGGTTTACCTGGTCGCACAAGGGTTTGCCGAGCGTGACCGTCGCGGCCGCACGGTACGGATCGTCGGCACCGTGGCCGACGTCACCGAGCGTCGGCATTACGAACACAGGCTTCGCTTCATCGCCGATCACGACCCGTTAACCGAGCTGCCCAACCGCAGGCGTTTCGACGCGGTCTTCGAGCGCCATCTGATCGAGACCCACCGCTACGGCTCTGCTGGCGCGGTGATGATGCTCGACGTCGACGGCCTGAAAAAGGTCAACGACGAGATCGGGCATGCCGCCGGCGACGCGCTCATTAAGAGCGTCGCCGATGCAGTCAGTGACCGCTTGCGCGGAGCCGACATGTGCGCGCGTATCGGCGGCGATGAGTTCGTGATCTTGCTTCCGCGCACCGACCGCGACGGCGCTCACGAGGCCGCCGAGTCGCTGCTGGCAGCAGTCGCCGATCCGTCGGACGAGCTTCGCTCATTCGGAGTGGAGACAGTCTCTGCGAGTCTCGGAGTTGTGATGATCGAGGATGCTCCCACCGCCGCCGCCGGAACTCTCTTGCGTCTTGCGGACGAGGCGATGTACGCCGCAAAAAAGGCGAAGCGCGGCAGCATGCGCACCTACGTGCCCAGCGACAACCCGTCGTTTACGGCTAAGCCGTAATCGCGATCATCCGCTCGATCGGAACGCGTGCGCGTTCGGCGATCGCGGGATCGACTTCGACGATGTACTTGTCGTCGCGTAGCGAATCACGCAGGTTGGTGAGCGTGATTGCTTTCATGAATCCGCAGACCGCGTAGTCGTCGGCCGGGATGAACTCGCGGTCCGGTGCGGCCTTGCGCAGTGGATGGAAGATCCCCTCCTCGGTCGCGACGATGAAAGTCTTGGCCTTCGACTTCTTGACATGCTCGATCATGCCGCCCGTTGACAGGATGAAGGTGCGCTCGGGATCGATATCGCCGCAGGCGAGATACTCCATCGCGCTGGTTGAACAACCGCACTCCGGGTGGATCAGCAACTCGCTGTCGGGGTGGCTCTCAAGCAGACCGTTGAGATCGCTGGGGCGAATGCCCGCGTGTACGTGGCACTCCCCCATCCAGACCTTCATCGGCCGCTTGGTCATCTTCTCGACGTAGCTGCCGAGGAACATGTCGGGGCCGAACAGGATCTCCTTGTCGGCTGGGATCGCATTGACGACATTGACCGCGTTACTGGAGGTGACGCAGTAGTCGGTCTCGGCCTTCACGTCGGCGGTCGTGTTGACGTACATCACGACAGCGGCTCCGGGGTTCTCGGCCTTCCAGTCGCGCACCTGTTGCGCGGTGATGCCGCTCGCCAGCGAACAACCGGCGCGGGTGTCGGGAATCAAAACGGTTTTGTCCGGGCTGAGTACCTTGGCGGTCTCGGCCATGAAGTGCACGCCGCAGAAGACGATCCGATCAGCGTCGGTGCGCGAGGCTTCGATCGACAGCCCGAGTGAGTCGCCGGTGTAGTCGGCGACGTCCTGAACTTCCGGCACTTGGTAGTTGTGCGCGAGGATCACCGCGTTCTTCTGCCTGGCGAGCTCGCGGACCTCTTTGCTGAGCGCAGCGATGTCTTCGGCCGAGGGCGACTCGGGCAACGGCGGCGGCATGACCGGCAGCATGTACGCCTCGGCGTACTGCGGCTCGACTGCCGGAGTGACGGTGGGTGCAGAAGTCATCTGAAGGCCAGTGCCTGTTAAAGCCAGTGCTTGTGCCTGTTAAAGCCAGGGCTTGTGGGTGCTTATGTTCCGCCTTTGCCTGCTTTGGAGCAGGCGCCGGCTGGAATGAACTCGAGACTCGAGTTTATCTGCTTAGACCCCCGCGACGATCATGCTCAGGTCCAGCGCAGGTGAGCCGTGGGTCAGTGAACCCATCGAGATGTAGTCGACGCCGGTATCCGCAGCTTCGCGCACGTTGTCCACGCGGTACCCCCCGCTGGCTTCAAGTTCGGCGCGTCCAGCTACGAGCGTGACCGCCTCGCGCAGTTGCTCGGTGTTCATGTTGTCGAGCAGAAGCCGGCGAGCACCGGCGGCGAGCGCTTGCTCGATCTCGTCGGTGTTACGCACCTCGACTTCG
Organism: Solirubrobacterales bacterium; assembly: GCA_049274915.1. Lineage (GTDB taxonomy): Bacteria > Actinomycetota > Thermoleophilia > Solirubrobacterales > JACPNS01 > JACPNS01. The sequence continues at coordinate 35,215 of JBASTN010000084.1, read as the reverse complement.
ACCGGTAGGTCGCTCTCTGCAAGGCAGACAGAGACCGCGGCGTGAATCCCGCCGGCCGCGGCGATGTGGTTTTCCTTGATCAAGATCGCGTCGTGCAGCCCGATTCGGTGGTTTGCGGCACCACCCGCTGCGACCGCAGCCTTCTCGAGCATGCGCATGCCGGGCGTGGTTTTACGCGTGTCGAGAATCGTCGTGCTGGTGCCCTGGACTGCCTGGACGGCTTTGGCTGCCGCAGTTGCGACCCCGGAGAGATGCATCAAAAAGTTCAATGCCGTTCGCTCGCCGGTCAGTAGTGCTGCCATCGGGCCGCCGATGCGAGCGATCTCGCCGCTCTCACTCCAGACCCCCTCGTCGTGTAACCGGGCGTACTCGATCGTCGGATCGAGTTCGGTGAAGGCGGCCTCGGCAATCTGATGTCCGAAGATCACGCCCGGCTGCTTCTGGCGAATCACCGCGTGGCCGACGGATCCGAGCGGGACGGTCAGATCGGTGGTCACGTCGCCGGTACCGACGTCCTCGGCGAGTGCCATCCGCAGCAACGGCATGTAGTCCTCCGGGGTCAACGCCGTGGCGTGGGTCGGCATCGCGTTAGTTGCTTTCGCTGCCCGCGCGTTCGCTGGGGCGGCCGGCCGCGCGGCGTGACAGCTCGGCGTGAACGAAGCCGTCAAGATCGCCATCAAGCACACGCTGAACGTCGCCCATCTCAAAGTTCGTGCGGTGATCCTTGACCATCGAATAGGGGTGCATCACGTAGGAGCGAATCTGCGAACCGAAGTTGACGTCGACGGCGTCGCCTTTCTCGGCTGCCAGCTCGGCGGCGCGCTTCTCTTCTTCGAGCGCGACGATCCGCGCGCGCAGCATCTTCATCGCGGTGTTCTTATTGGCGCCCTGCGAGCGCTCGTCTTGGCACTGCACAACGATGCCTGTCGGCCGGTGGGTGATGCGCACGGCGCTGTCGGTCTTGTTGACGTGCTGGCCGCCGGCGCCCGAGGCCCGGTAGGTGTCGATCTGCAGATCGGCGTCGTCGATCTCGATCTCGATGTCGTCGTCGACGAGTGGGGCGACCTCGACGAGCGCGAACGAAGTATGGCGGCGATGCGCGCTGTCGAACGGCGACTGACGTACGAGGCGATGCACGCCGCGCTCGGCGCCGAAGAGGCCGTAAGCGTTCTCGCCGTGAACGAGGAAGGTGGCGCTGGTGATACCAGCCTCGCCGCCAGCAGTCGCCTCCTTGAGTTCGATCTTGAAGCCTCGGCGCTCGGCCCAGCGTGTCTCCATGCGCAGCAACATCTCGGCCCAGTCCTGGGCGTCGGTGCCACCGGCACCGTCCTGAATCGTCACTACCGCGTCGCCGGCGTCGTACTCGCCGGTGAACAGCCGTTCCTCCTCGAGGCCGGCCATGCGGGATTCGATCTGTGCGAGCTGCTCGCTGAACTCATCGGCCATCGACTCGTCTTCGAGCGCCATCTCGGCCAGTGCGGTCAAGTCATCTATTTCGGCACTGATCGAGTCGAACTCATCAAGGCGCTTCTGTAGGCGGGAGTGCTCTGAGCTGACCTTCGCGGCCTTCTCGGAGTCGTCCCAGAAGCCCTCCGCGCCCATGTCGGATTCGAGCGTGCTTATGCGCTCTGTGACTTTGGGCCGGTCAAAGAGAGTCCGCGAGGAGCGTCAGTTGCTCGCGGAGCGCATCAATGCGCGTAGACGTCTCGTGTTGATCGAGTGACACGCGCGACAGCCTAGTTGGACAGCGCGAGGTCACCGTGAGCAGCGCTTTTGCGTAGCGTCCGTGCGGCGTTGTAGCTTTCGCGATCGTGGGAACACACGTTCGTGACTCGGATTTGCCGGAACGGATCGTCGCCGTCAGCGTCGGAGTGGTCTACGGGCGCCGCGGCTACGGAGACGCGCAGCCAGAGCTATTGGCGCCGAGCGAGCTCGGCGTCGCCGTCGTTGACTGCAGCGAGGGCGAGCCCCAGACGGTCCGCCGTTACGCGCTCAGCGGCGCGGATCTACGAATCGCCGCCGACCACCTAGTCGATCTCGACCTGCCGATCGTCGGATACAACCCGCTGCGCTTCGACTGGCTGTCTCTAGAGGCCTGCTGCGAGATCGACGAACTGATTGCTCGCACCATCGATCTGCGCAGCGTTCTCTATGGCCAGGTCGCCGAACTGGTCGACGCCGAAGGGGCGGCCGACGCGTTCCCTCGCCACGGCAGCTACGGGATTCTCAACTTCGACCACCTGATCGACAACAACCAGATCGACCGCGATGACGGCGACGACGCGTCGCCCACGGGCGCCACGACCGATGCAGAACTGACCGCTCGCCTCTGGCACCGCCTGGTCACCACAGAACGCGCCTTGATCGCAGGCCGCGTCTACTCGCTGCCGGACGACCAGCTCGCCCAGCTCTGCGGCCAGGCGCCGCACTTTGATTCACCGTCGGCTTGGCGGCTCGCTGTTCGCGATCGGCCAGCGCCGAAGCCGTATCGAAAGCGCGCGCGGCACCCGGTTGGAGCACCGTTCCCGAGGGTGGATCAGCGGTATGTCTGATTTCATCAAGCACGATGGCTCCAAATTACATGTATTGGCGCTATTATGAATGCGATGCCAAATATCCAGATCAAGAACGTGCCAGAAGATGTCCACGCGGTCTATCGTCGCCGTGCCGGAGCGGCTGGCCAATCGCTCCAGGAATACATGCTGTCCAGCTTGATCGAACAGGCGCGCCGGCCAACCATCGACGAAGCGCTCGAGCGCATTTCTCATCGCTCCGGCGGCCGGCTCGGATTGGCGGAGGCAACTCGTTTGATCCGCGAGGACCGCGATTCTCATTGATGGTGCTGGACGCCTCGGTGTTGATCGATGCACTTGTCGACGACTCGCAATCCGGTCTCCGCTCGCGCGACGCGATCAAAGGAACTGAGCTTGCCGCACCCGCGATTATTGATTTTGAGGTGCTTTCCGCGTTTCGGCGACTCGCTCACGCGCCGGCCTTCACAAAGGACCGCCTTGATCAGGCGGTCGACGATCTAAAGGGATTCCCGGTCACCCGCGTGTTGCACGCCAAATTGATTGGGCGAATCTGGGATCTGCGCGAGAACCTCACGACTTACGACGCGGCGTACGTCGCGTTGGCCGAACAACTCGATGTCCCGCTGCTGACAGCTGATCAGCGAATAGCGGCAGCCCCCGGGCCAAAGTGCGAAATTCGGCTACTCGCCGAGTACTAGGCGAAGTTCGGCTACTCGCCGAGTACCAGGACTGTCCGCTAGATCCGCCCACCAGAGACCAGCAGGTAGGACTGGCAAGCAGGACGACAGCGGCGCCTGCCTGCTATTTCCCGTGACAGTTCTTGAACTTCTTACCGCTGCCGCACCAACAAGGCTGATTGCGCGACATCGGGTTGCCGTCGGGATCGAAGCCGGCAGCGGGCGCCTGCTTGGCGCCGTTTGAGGAGCGGCCGCCGGCGGTAGTTGAGCGGCTCTGAGCGGCTCCGGCAACAGGGTCGCCGTCGTCCGCCGCCTGAGCTGCAGCCACCGCTGCGCCGACGCCGTACTGCGGCGCGGCGCCAGCGCCGCTGTAATTGAACTGCGCGGTGTTTGAAGACTTTCCGGCGGCGAGATCTTGCTTGGTGCGCTCTTTCTGAGCTTCGTCAGTCAGCTCAAAGTGGTAAATCACGCGGGCGAACTCGTCCCAGATGCTCTCCATCAGCTCGGTGAACATCGAGAAGCCTTCGTTCTTGTAGGCGATGATCGGCTGAACTTCGGCGAAACCGCGCAGATGGATGCCCTCGCGCAGGTAGTCCATGTCGTTGAGGTGTTCGCGCCAGCGTTCGTCGATGATCTCAAGCAGCACGTGGCGCTCGAGGTCGCGCATGATCTCCTCGCCGAGCTCCTCTTCCTTTTCCTCGTAAGACTCGAGTGCTTCCTCGGTGACCGTATTGATCAGGTCTTCGCGCTCCATCCCCATGACGTTGATGTCCTCCGGGCCAAAGCTCAGCGGCAGCACCTGGTCGAGCTGAGTGAACAACTCTGTGATGTCCCATTCCTGCGGTGAGATGCCCTGGGTGTACTCGGCGATCAAGCGGCCGAAGACGCCGTGCATGTTCTCACGCGCCTGCTCGCTCATGTCCTTGCCCTCGAGGATGCGGTCGCGAAACTCGTAGATCACTTCGCGCTGCTGGTTCATCACGTCGTCGTACTCGAGCACGCGCTTACGCGACAAGTAGTTCTGCTCTTCGACCTTTTTCTGCGCGCCTTCGATCTGCTTGGTCAGGATGCCGGCTTCGATCGGCAGTTCGTGACCGGCCTCGTCGGTATCGCCGAAGCGGTCGAGAATCTTGTAGATCCGTTCGCCGGCGAAGAGGCGAACAAGATCGTCCTCCGCGGAGAGGAAGAAGCACGACTCGCCCGGGTCACCCTGGCGGCCGGCGCGACCACGCAGCTGGTTGTCGATCCGGCGGCTTTCGTGACGCTCGGTACCGCAGATGTAAAGACCGCCCGCCTCAAGCACCTTCTCGCGCTCGACCAAGACCTGAGCGTCGAACTTCTCGGTGAGGATCTTCAGTTCGGAGAGGTAGTTCTCGTCATCGGGCTCGACGTTGCGCTTACGCAGCTCGATCTTGGCCATCTCCTCGGAGTTGCCTCCGAGCTTAATGTCGACGCCACGGCCGGCCATGTTGGTCGCGATCGTCACCGCGCCAGGGCGGCCGGCCTGCGAAATCGTCTCGCCTTCCTTCTCGGCGTACTCCGGCTTGGCGTTAAGAACTTCGTGCTTGATGCCGTTCTTGGTCAGGCGCTTTGAAAGCATCTCGCTGGTCTCAACGGCGATCGTGCCGACGAGGATCGGCTGGCCGGCCTCGTGACGGTTGACGATCTGGGCTTCGATCGCGTCCCACTTACCGGCTTTGGTCTTGTAAATCTTGTCGTTGCGATCAAGCCGGATCATCTCTTGGTTCGTCGGGATCTCGACGACCTGCAGCTCGTAGATCTTCATGAACTCGGTCGCCTCGGTCAGGGCGGTACCGGTCATTCCGGCGAGTTTGTCGTAACGGCGGAAGTAGTTCTGGTAGGTGATCGTCGCGACGGTCTGGTTCTCTTCTTGGACGCGGACGTTCTCCTTGGCCTCGACAGCTTGGTGCAGACCTTCTGACCAGCGGCGACCCTCGAGGATGCGGCCGGTGAACTCGTCGATGATCTTGACCTCGCCGTCGATCACCGCATAGTCGACATCGCGCTTGTAGAGCTGCTGCGCCTTGAGCGACTGGATCAGGTGATTGACGAGGCTGCCGTTCTCGGCGATGTAGAGGTTCTCGACGCCGAGGAACTTCTCGGCTTTGGCGACACCGAGTTCGGTGATCGAGACGGTCTTGTACTTCTCATCTGCCTCGAAGTCGAAATCGGCGGCCCAGGTGCGGTCTTTGGCAGAGACTTCTTTGGGCTTCTCGCCGACGATCATCTGGCGGGCGAGCTTGGCGAACTGCTTGTAGTAGTCGGCGGCCTGCTCGGGCTTGCCGCTAATGATCAACGGCGTACGAGCCTCGTCGATCAGAATGTTGTCGACCTCGTCGACGATCGCGAAGGCGTGCTTGCGCTGGACCTTCTCGTCGAGGGTGTGAGCAAGATTGTCGCGTAGGTAATCGAAACCGAACTCGGAGTTCGTGCCGTAGGTGATGTCGGCTTCGTATGCGGCGCGTTTGTAGTCCCAGTCGTAGTTGTCGCTCTGAAGAATGCCGACGCTCAGCCCGAGCGCGTCGTAGATCGGCATCATCCACTCAGCGTCTCGCTTGGCGAGATAGTCGTTGACCGTGACCAGATGCACACCCTTACCGCCGATCGCGTTAAGAACGACCGGCAGGGTCGCGGTGAGCGTCTTACCTTCACCGGTCTTCATCTCGGCGATGTCGCCGTAGTGAAGGACCATGCCACCGATCAACTGGACGTCGAAATGGCGCATCTCGAGCGTGCGCTTGCCGGCCTCGCGGGTCAGCGCAAAAGCGTGTGGCAAGAGGTCGTCGAGCGACTCCCCGTTGGCCGCGCGTTCACGCAACGCGGCCGTCTCGGTGCGGAGTTCGTCATCGTCGAGCAGCTGCATCTCGGGCTCGAACGCGTTTACGCGCGCGACCTGTTTCTCGAACTGCTTGAACTTCTTTCCTTCGCCCATGCGGAGGGCGCGATCGATCAGCGACATGGACCTACTTTACCCGGCGGGATCGGAGCTCCTGCCCTTAGGGCTATCTCACAGCATTCGCACAATGACGGGGCCTGCGGAGGGTGCAGACAAAGAACGGGCCGGAGCCGACGCGTACGCCGGTCCGGCCCAGTTTGCCGGCGGTCAACTCGCCCCCAAGCGAGCTGCCGTCGAAGGGATCCGGGAACTCCGGATTCCGATGACCGCGTCAAGCGCGGTCGCTCGATCACGGTTGCGTGGCATCCCCAAACGCCAGCGCATCTTGTGATCTGGTGGAGAACTTTTGAATATCGCGGTCGAAGCGCTTCTTCGAGCGCTGCTTGTCGACCTGACGGCCGAGTTCGTCAGAGACCTCGTGAATCGCATGCTTCATCTCGAACGATCGATCGCTGGCGCGGAGCTTGCTCCCTTTCATATAGAGGACCGCGTCGACTATGTAGTGCTGAGCGATCGAGGGATTGTGCTCTTCATTGAGCTCAAGTTCGAGCCTCGCGGGCTCGGATACTTGGCGAGAAACCTTCTCGAACCGCTTCTGCGCGTACGCCCGCAGGTCGTCCGTGATGGTTACTCCGTTTCGCGCTCTGATGTCGATCTGCATATGTATCTAGCTCCTTTGATTGAAGCCGATCAGATCACCCAGTCGCGCGCAGCGCCGTCGAGTGATCCGGTCAGTCGTTCGTTCGGCGAATCACCCGCGTCTCGGACACCTCCTGGTGTTCCGGCCGGGTAGAGATTTGCGCATGTAAAGAACCGTCCCGACTCACGTGTCGCGTGAACTCGTGGTGCTCGCGAAGGTGACTGCCCGCAACTGGGACGGCATTCGCTCGCTTAGGACTGCAGCGCATATATCCAATGTAACGCCTGTAGTGGTTACGTCGTCGAGTACTACGACATTCGTTCTAAAGGTTCGTGCGCGCGACGGCAGCTGCCGGTAACGAGGTACATCGCGATACACCACCGAATCGCGTGGCAGTGCCAGCCTGCGAGCACGTGAAAGGCCGGTCTGTGGCAGCCCCGTGTCGCGGCGAGCGAGGCAGCTCCAGACCGGTACGTCGCAGATCTTGCCGAGCTGTTGCGCGATCAACTCGCTCTGGTTGAATCCGCGGGTGCGAAGGCGTTGCGGGTGCGCGGGAGCCGGGACGAGGACCGCATCGTGCAACATGTTCTCGGGTAAACGGTCAGCGATCAGCCTGGCGATCTCGTTGGCAGCAGCGGGGATCGATCGGTACTTCAGTGCGTGGATGAGATCGCGAACCGGGCCTTCGAGCGGGAACGCCGCGAAGCTTTGGTCGATCGGGGTACCGCATCGTCGTCGCGGCGAGCCGAAGGGTTTCCGTTTGATCGACCGCTCGCAGCCCGCGCACACGGTCGCCGCCAGCCCGATCGCAGCGCCGCAGCAAACGCACTTCGGCGGCGCAACGAGCGCGACCGTCTCGGACCAAATGCCCGACAGACGAGACCCTTCGATTCGAACTGCATCGCCCACATCCCGATACTCGTGCGCTTCGCGTTGTCAATCAAGACATCAATGTAAGAATTGAGGCCGTGAACTCAAACAATTCAGGCGTCTACGGGCCCAAAGACGAAGTTGTAACCGTCAGCGGAACGGTGATGTTCTTCTGGGACTCAGATGATGAGGAGCGCCACGTGCTCGTCACTATCGAACCCGACGACATCCAGCGCCCCGATGCCTACGAGTTCGTCGACGACCTCTACGACGACGTGATCGGCTCAATCCACGAGAACGTGCGAATCGAGATCGACTACCTGGTCGAGCATCATGAGATCGTCGACCCCGACGCCGCGACGACCGTCGACGGACACCGCCCGCGGATCCTGGCGGTCAGGATCGACGCGAGCGGCTGAGCCGTCATCCAGATTTAGAGAATCAGACGCAGGACTTGATTCCGCCAGCGACGAGTTCGTCGTTGGTCGGAATCACGGTCGGGTACGAGGCGGTCGAAGTGACCCGCTTACCCGTAGCCGTGTTCTTGTACGAGATCGAGCCGTCAAGGGTCAGGCTGGTGCCCACGGTGAACCCCATGAACGTGCCGAGGCCGAAGTACTCCAGCTTCGAAGTCAGCGTCACCTTTTCGGCGATCACCACCGCACCGGTGGCGGGATCGGTCAGTTTGTAGCTCGCAGTGATCTTCGGCGGCGTGACGTTCTTGCTCTTGACCTTCGCCTCGAAACCGATCGCCAGACGCACGCGGTCGGGACCGACCGTGCATTCCGGATACTGGAACTGGCCGACAGAGACCTTCAAGCTCTTCTTTTTCTTCTTCGCGGCATCGGCCGGTGCCGCTACGAGCGCGAGCATCAACATCGCTGCGAACAGCGGCGCCAGACGGCGCGACGCAACGGCAGTCTTAAGTTTCAATTGAACTCCCTTATCGAATGAGCAAGGCGGACAGGTTATCGAGAGATTTGGGCGATCAGCGGCGGATTACCGGTCAATGTAGCTGTGCCCCGTGGCAGAACGCGACGGGGCACAGCGAGCAATGAGCACCGAAGTTGATCTATGCCACGCAGGCCGGGAACGGCGGCGCTGCCGGATTGGCGGCGTTGGCTGCGTCCATCTGTTCGACCGTCGGGACCTGGTCGTCGAGAGCAGCTTTGGCTTTAGCCAGCTTGCCGCTGCGCGGAGCGCGGTAGGTCGAGAGCAGGTCATAGGTCAGGGCCTGGCCCGCGGTGAAGACGAGGTTTGGCGTCGCCTTGGTCCACTTGTTGCGTTTGGTCAGCGAGAGCGAGCCGGAGTGGATGACCGCACCGGTCGCGCGGTCGATCATCTTGTAGGTGATCTTGACCGACTTTGGGCGCGGACTATCGCGGCGCACCATCTTGGCTTTGAACTGCATTGCAAAACGCAGCTGCTCCGGCACCGGGCGACAGAAGTCGATTAGTGAGGGGGTCGTCGTGACCTTGATGTAACTCGCAGCAGCGGGCTGTGCAAGCGCGAAAAGCGAAGCTACGACCGTCAACGTCAAAATGGCGGTCTTGAATCTCAAAATAACTCCCTCTATTAGATGAGCGACGTAAAACAGGCTATCGAGAGCCGTGGGCGCTTAGGCGCCGTTCGTCGATCAGGTCGGAGGTCGCAGGTTGGCGACGATGTCGCCCTGCCCGAGGATCGCGCCGATCGCCAATGTGCCGGCCGGTACCTCTCCCCCCGGGAACACGATCGAGTCGCGAATCGCCGCTCCGGCGCCGATCGTGGCGTTGTCGCCGATCACCAGTGGGCCCTGCAACTTTGCGCCATCGCCGATCGTTGCGCCGTGACCAACCCAGACCGGACCTTCGACGAGTTCGGCTGCATCGAGCGCTCCGCTATCGGCGCTGTAGACGCCCTCCGGCGACCCGGTTCCCGCGATGCCCAGGTCGAGCTCGCCGGTCAGCGCGTCGAACGTACCGCTGCGCAACTCGCTCAGCGAGCCAACATCGTTCCAGTACTCCTCGATCTCGTGGATGTAGAACGGAATGTCGTTCTCAAGCAGTACCGGGAAGACGTCTTGTGCCCAATCAACGAAGTCAGTCTCGGGGAAGAAGTCGAAAATCTCCGGGCTGAAGACGTAAATCCCGCAGTTGCCGAGGTCGCTGAGCGCCTCCGCCGGGTCAGGCTTCTCTTGGAATCCGGTGATCCGGCCATCGCTGTCATGCAAGACCACGCCGTACTCACTGGTGTCTGGGACGCGCCGGACGGTCAGCGTCGCGACGCCGCCGGCGCTGCGGTGGCGTTCGACGAGCGCCGTCAGGTCGATATCTGTAAGCGCATCGCCGCTGATGATCAGGAACGGCTCGTCGCCGAGCTTGTCGGCGACGGCACGAACGCCACCTGCCGTGCCGAGCAGTTCGGGCTCGAGGTTGTACTCGAGATTCACACCGAAGGCCGATCCGTCGCCGAAGTAGTTGCGGATCGTGTCGGGAAAGTAGTGGAGGTTCGCGACCGCGTCCGTGAAGCCGTGACGCTCGACGAGCGTTAAGAGATGTGCCATCGCCGGACGGTCGATCACCGGAACCATCGGTTTGGGAATGCCGAACGTGATCGGCTTGAGGCGGGTACCGAGACCCGCTGCGAGAACCATTGCCTTCATGACGCGGTGCGCAAGCTTAGGTGGTGCCTTGATCCCACGATGTCAAATAGTTGGACTGCGCGCCGGTCAGCGTGTCGATATTCACGCGCAGCGCCTCGAGCTTGAGCCTGGCGACCTCCGCGTCGATCTCGCTGGGCACCACGAAGACGCGGTGTTCGAGCGAGGCCCCGTGCTTGACCAGGTGTTCGACGGCCAGCGCCTGATTGGCGAAGCTCATATCCATGACGGCGGCCGGGTGACCCTCGGCCGCGGCGAGGTTGACGAGTCGGCCGTCGGCGAGCAAATAGATCTTGCGGCCGTCATTGGTCAGGCAACGCTCGACCAGCGGACGCACCTCGGTGCGTTCGGCCGTACGTTCGGCGAGATCGCCCTTGTTGATCTCGACATCGAAGTGACCGGCGTTGCAGATGATCGTGCCGTCTTGCATCACGTCGAACATCTCGCCGGCGATCGCGTCGCGGTTTCCGGTGACGGTGATGATTACCGTGGCCTTAGCGGCGGCTTCGAGCCCGGTGAGAACCTCAAAGCCGTCCATCACGGCCTCCAGAGCACGAAGCGGGTCGACTTCGCAGACGATTACGTGAGCGCCGAGCCCCTTGGCGCGCATCGCGACACCCTTGCCGCACCAGCCGTAACCGATCACGGCGACGACGCGCTCGGCGATTAGAACGTTGGTCGCGCGGAGGATCCCGTCCATCGTCGACTGTCCGGTGCCGTAACGGTTGTCGAAGAGATAGGTCGTCATGGCGGTGTTGACGCCGATGATCGGATACTCAAGCTTGCCCTCCTGTTCGAGCGCCTTCAGCCGGATGATGCCGGTCGTCGTCTCTTCGGTGCCGCCGACCAGATCGGGGAGCAGTTCGCGACGGCTGGTGTGCAGAGTGTTGACCAGGTCGGCGCCGTCGTCGAGCGTGACGTGCGGTTTGGCATCGCAAACGGCATCAATGTGGCGCTGGAAGGTCGCGGTGTCCTCGCCATGAACGGCGAAGACCGACGTCTCGTAGCGATCGACGAGCGCAGCGGCGACATCGTCCTGGGTGGAAAGTGGGTTGCTCGCGCAGAGGGCGACCTCCGCGCCGCCTGCCGTCAGCGTGCGCATCAGGTTGGCAGTCTCGGTGGTGACGTGTAGGCAGGCTGCGATGTGGATGCCGTCGAGCGGCCGCTCGCGCTCGAAGCGCTCGCGAATGCTTGCGAGCACGCCCATCTCGTTGTCCGCCCACTCAATCCGTGCAACACCGTCGTCGGCCTGAGCCGGATCGGCGATGTCGTGGATAACTGTCACGTTGCTTGGGGCGCGCGTCACTTAAGACGACGGCTGGGACGACGGCTGGGACGACGGCTGGGACGACGGCTGGGACGCCGGCCGTCCGAGCTGGTCCTTCAGCCCTTCGATGATCGGCACAGGCGACGGGTCATCGCCGCGTAGGACACCCATATAGAGCGAGATCAGGTCGCCGAGCAGGACCGTCGTGAAGAGACGCTCGATGCGGGTCTCGCCGATCGTGTCGATGATCTCGGCGCGCGCACCAGAGTCGCTCGCGATCTTGGCGTTGATCTCGATGCGCTTGCCGACGCGCTCGTTCTGGTCGGCATCACGCAGAAACCAAGCGATGTGCTCGGCGATCGAGCCGGCGTTCTCCCAGCTGCAGATCTCATTGTGGTTGCTTTCCGGAAGCGTCGCATTCCATGCCGGGACCTTGACGTTCTCGTTGATCTGGCACTTCCAGCGATAAGCAATCGCGGTGGTGAGATCGGCGCCGTAGACGACAGGAAGGCGATTGTGCGCGTCGCGCGCCAGACGCTTGGGCAAAGCCTCGCTGTCGGCGTCGGGACCCCACTCGGCGGTCTTTGCGCGAAGCAGTTCGGCCGCGGCGTTGAGATCAGCGCGGACGGACGGATCGACGATGCCCGTGGCGATGCCGACCTCGAGTGTGCTCGTCACGCCGTAGGCGACGGACGCCCGAGGCTGCAGCACTCCCGGCAGACCGATCAACGGTTGCTGTGCGGCATGGCCCTTGTCGGAGATCAAACCGCCGGCGCTGACGATGTAGATCTTCGCGCCGAGTGCGACGGCCTGCTCGTAACAAGAAAGTGTCTCTTCGGTGCTGCCGGAGTAGCTCGAGCAGAGCACCGCCATGCCGGGTGTGACCCACGACGGCAGGTCGTAGCCACGCACGACGTGAACCGGTTTAGCGATTGCGTTGCCGAGCGCGGCGACTGCGAGGTCCGCACCGATCGCCGATCCACCCATGCCACTGACGATCAGCGCCTCGGCGCTGTCGGCCGCCATCATCGCCGATTCGGCGCGCCACATCGCGTCGACGATGTGGTCTGGCATCGCCAGGATGTCGTCGATCTGGGCAGCGCTGTCAACCGCTAGCACGGCGTCACGGTCCAACGGGTTTGCGATCTGTTGTGACTGTTGTGTCATAGCTTGGTCAGACCGCACTTGCGACGGCACCGGCGTCTACGCGGCTGTCGGCGGCGATCTGAGCGCCTGCCTCGATCCGCGCGCCTTCACCGATCACGCTGCCTGCGGCGATCGTCGCTCCATCGCCGATCACGACATCGGGACCGATGATCGTGTCCGTAATCGAAACGTTACTGCCGACACTACAGCCGCGCTGCAGAACGGCACCGTCGAACTGAGCGCCCTCTCCGACGGTGCAACCATCGCCGAGCACGCTGTATGCGCCGATCCGCGCACCTGCGCCGATCTGTGACCCCTCGGCGATCAACAGTGGTGCCTCGAGCTGCGCGCCTTCGTGCTGCACACCTGGCTCGATGCCTAAACCATCCGGAGAAAGCAGCTCGGTAGCCCAGCTGTCGAGATTGCGGTCGAGCAGGTCGCGGGTCGCGACGAGGTAGCGGTCGGGTGTGCCGAGGTCGAGCCAGTAACCATCGGCGTCAAAACCATAGATTCCGTCGCCGACGAGCTGTGGGAAGACGTCATGTTCGAACGAGCGCTGCTCTCCGGCGGGGATCATCTCCAACACATCGCGCTCAAGCACGTACGCACCCGCATTGATGCGCGGGTTTGGCGGCACGTCGGCGGCGTCGGGCTTCTCGAGAAACGCTTCGACTGCGGCGTTCTCGTCAGTCAGCACCAAGCCGTAGGCGGTCGGGTCGTCGACCGGCACCAGCGCGAGGGTCGCGCGGGCGTTCTTGGCTTCGTGCTGGGCGATCTCGGCGCCGATGTCGAACTGTGTCAGCACGTCGCCGTTGAGCACGAGAAAGCGTTCGTCGAGGAACTCCTCGGCGAACTTGACGGCGCCGGCAGTGCCGAGCGGACGATCCTCTTCGACGTAACGAATCTCGACGCCGTCATGACCTGCTTCATCGAGCGCGCGGCGCAGGCCCTCGGCAAGGAAGCCCACTGACATGATCACGTCTCGGACGCCGTGGCTTGAGAGCCAGTCGACCATGTACGAGATCATCGGGCGATTCACTAACGGCACCGATGGCTTCGGCATCGTTTCGGTAAGCGGCCGTAGCCGGGTCCCTTGCCCGCCGGAAAGAATTACCGCCTGCATCGAAGCTCAGCTCGCGTCCGCGGAGGCGGTGACTGGCGCCGCCGTTGCCGGCAGGTCGGGCACCCCGGCCGACGGGCGGCCGACACCTTCGTAGACGAAGCCCGCAGCGGCGAGCGCCTGCGGGTCGAGCAAGTTGCGTCCATCGATTACCAGGGGCGTGCGCATCGCGGGCTGTGCGGCGGCCCAGTCGAACTCGGCAAACTCGGGCCACTCGGTGACCACCACTGCCGCATCGGCGCCATCGAGCGCCTGTTCGACAGAGTCGAGTATTGCGACGCCGGGCAATAGTTCGCCTGCAGCGTTGGCGGCGACCGGGTCGTATGCGACGACTTCGGCACCCTCGCCGGCGAGCCGCGAGCTGAGCACGAGTGAGGAGGCCTCACGCATGTCATCGGTGTGCGGCTTGAAGGAGAGGCCGAGCAACGCGATCTTCTTGTGAACGAGACTGTCGCCAAGGTGCTTCTTGAGCTTGCCAATGACGCGCCGTTTCTGCAGCTCGTTGACCTCGATCACGGCGTTGAGCAGCTGGAAGTGGTAGCCACTGTTGCCGGCAAGCTGTTTAAGCGCGGTGACGTCCTTCGGGAAGCAGCTACCGCCGTAGCCGATGCCGGCTTGCAGGAACTTGCTGCCGATGCGCTCGTCGAGGCCCATTCCCCGCGCGACCTCGATGACGTCGGCGCCGACCTCTTCGCAGACGTTGGCGATCTCGTTGATAAAGCTGATCTTGGTGGCGAGGAAGGCGTTGGAGGCGAGCTTGATCATCTCGGCGCTGGCGATATCGGTGCGCACCATCGCACCGCCGAGCGGGGCGTAGAGCTCTGCGACGGCGTCGCCAGCCCAGTCGCCGATGTCGGCTCCGATCACTACCCGGTCAGGGTTCATGAAGTCGTCAACGGCGGTGCCTTCCTTGAGAAACTCGGGGCACGAGACATAAGCCAAGTCGTGCTTGGCGCGACGGATTGCGCTGCCAGTGCCGACGGGCACGGTGCTCTTCATGATCAACGCGTGGTCGGTGCTGTCGCCGACCTCGCGGACGACCGTCTCGACGCGCGAAAGATCGGCGTCGCCGCTGTAGGTAGGCGGTGTGTCGACACAGACGAACATCAGGCGCGTGCGGTCGAGCAGTTCACCCATGTCGGTGGTGAAGGTCATGTGGTCGATGTTCTTCGCCAGCAGCTCGGGAAGACCGGGCTCGTGCATCGTCAGTTCGCCACGGTTGAGCACATCGACCTTGTCTTGCACGATCTCGCGCACAACCACTTCGTGACCGAGTTCGGCGAAGCACGTGGCGGTCACGAGACCCACCCATCCAGCACCGATTACTCCGATTGGAGGCTTACTTGCCATCCGGGGCAGGGTAGTAGAGAACCCGTTTAAAAGCGGTGAACGTGGCCATGGCTATGAGCGCTTGCGCAGCGATCGGGCCAAACCGAGCATCTGCTTCTCGGTCAGCGTGCGCGTCAAGGTGTTTTGGATCCAAAACGATGCGCCGTCCTTCTTAAAAGCGATCATGCCGAGCTTGCTGCCCTCGTAGTAGAGCTGGAACGTCCGCTTGCCGATCTTGCGGGTTTCTGAAGGATTCTTGAGGATCGGTGGATCCTCCCAGTTGACACCCTGGATGCCGTAGTACTCACCGAGTTCGCGGGTCTCGAAGACGATGCGCCAAGCGCTCGCACGCCTGTTGTCGGTAGTCGTCAGGCGGTAGGCACGCGGGTCGCGGTACTTGCCGTTGGCCAAGCGAATCGTCGGGTAGTACACCGGCAGCTTGATGCCGAAGCCAGCCGCCATGGCCTGCTTCTGTCCTTCGGACTTGGCATCGATCATGCCATTCGGAAGCGCGGCCGTGCCGGAGCTGCGCTTGACTTTCTTCTTCGCAGTCGTAGATCCGGTCGCACCCGTGACGTCTGGGGCCTTCTTTGCTTTGGCGCCGGGCGGGCCGTTCCTGAAGATCCTCGCGGCTTTACGCATCGAGCTCGCCGAGGCAATCACGTATGAGGCGCCTTCGTTGTCGTACCCGAGGTTCGGAATGTTCACCTGGTAGATCGGATTGCCGGCGGACTGCACGGCAAGCGTCAGCAGGCGCTGCAGGTTTCGACCACTGGCGAGACCGCGGTCGGTGCGGGTGTTCTTGGCGATGATGTTCTTGAGGTCCTTGGCACTGCCGAAGAGCTCGACGACGCCGACCTGTTGCTTGGCCTGGCGCAGGAATGTCTGCTGACGCGCGCCGCGCAGGATGTCGCTGTCGAAGTGGCGGAAGCGCACGTAATCGAGGGCCTTTTGACCGCAAAGCTTCTGGTAGCCGGCCTTGATGTCGATCGCAGCGAAGGCCTCGCCCGCGTAAAGACCGACGTTGTTGTTGAAGTAGCGCCGGTCGACATCCATGTAGACACAGCCGATGCGATCGACCGCCTGGGTGAAACCACGGAAGTCGATGTTGACGACGTGGTTGATCTTGATGCCGGTCTCTTGGGTGATCGTACGGATCACCAGCTTCGCGCCACCGAGTGAGAACGCTTCGTTGATCTTCGCGACACCACGGCCGGGGATCGTCACCTTGAGGTCTCGCGGCATCGACAGCACCGGCGTCACGGTCAGACTGGGATCGAGCCGGACAAGCATCATCGTGTCTGATCGCGGCTTGAGCCCGTACTTACGGTCCGACTTGCGGCTGTCGGAGCCGATCAAGAGGATCGTCTGTGGGCCGCTGGAGACGCGCTCCAGCCAGGGGCTGATATCGCTGTCAAGTGCGCGTTCCTCAAATACCTCGGCGAGGTCCTGCCGTTCACTGAAGGCGGTCAGGGTTGCGACCGTCGCGGCAATCAGGACGATCAGCATCGATCCGATGAGGAAGCGCTTCCAGGGGGCGAAGCGTTCGGGCTCGCGAAACATCTGGATTACGTTAGTGGGCGACGGCGCGGCAGCGGTGCGGTTGAGCTACGCAAACCCGCTTAAACCGCACGGATATGCGCTTTTGCGTGCTGTTCGCCGATCTTCTGAGCGAAGCCGACAAGCGACCGGCGGTAGTCGGCAAGCGAACGCAGCGAGACGAACTCATGCGGGCCGTGGTGGCCGCTGCCGACCGGGCCGAACTCAACTGCGGGGATTCCGTGAGCGAGAAACGCGGTCGCCTCGGAGGAGCCGTCGCGACCGACGAGGTTCGCCTCCTCTACCCCACACTCGGCCAGCGAGTCGTAGAGCGCGACCACGAAAGGGTTGTCGTTCGAGACGAAAGCTGGCTCACGTTCGAAGAGGATCTCTAGCGCGACGTCGTCGAACCCCTGAATCGCTTCGACGATCTGCTCCGGATCTTGGCCGGGGACGTAACGGATGTCGACGTCCATGACGCAAGCGTCGGGCACCTTGTTAATCGCGTCGCCGCCTTCGATGCGGCCAAGATTGATGCTTGGCCGGTCGAAGAAATCGCTGCTGGCACCAGCGAACGGCAGGGACTCGATGCGGCGGAAGATGTCGTGAGCCTTGAGCACGGCGTTGTCGCCAAGCCAGGGTGTCGAGCCGTGGGCGGCGGTGCCGGTGACCGTCAGCCGCAGAGCAAGTACGCCCTTGGCCTGGACGCCGACGTGAAGGTTGGTCGGCTCGCCGGTGATCGCGAAGTCGCCGCCGTAGCCTCGCTCGACAGCGACGTCGGTGCCGCGGATGCCCATCGCCTCTGACTCCTCGTCGGCGACGCAGATCAGGCGAACCTCGACGTTCGGCTCGTCGCGCAGATCGCGCAGCGCACAGAGCATCGCGGCGAGGGCAGCCTTCATGTCGTAGGCGCCGCGGCCGATCAACTCGTCGCCATCGATGCGCGGTTTGAACTGCCCCGGCTTACCGGGGACCACGTCGATGTGACCGTGGAAGACGACCGTCGGACCAGACCCTTTTGTCGAGGTGATCAACACCGGCAAACCGGCGACATCGAGCTCTTCGATCTGAAAGCCGTTGGACTCGAGCCAGCCCTTGAGGAAGGAGACAGCGGTCGTGATCCCGGCGGGATCCGACGTGTCGTAGGCCATCAGGCGCTCGGCGAGGTCACGCTCGTCCATCACTACAGCCTAGTTACGGCGCGGCGCGGACACCGCGAGCGGCTAAGACTCGGCGACTTCGATGTACCGCGTCCAGCGCCGCACATCGCGTTCGGCGCGGTCGCGTGCCGCGGTGCCGTCGTCTGATGATTCAAGTCGTGCTTCGGCCTCGCCGAGCTTCTCACGCAGGTCGTCGAGATCGAGCTCGCCGGCGGGAATCGCTTCTTCAACCAGCAGCAGCGCGTGGTTGTCGGCGATCTGCAGGTAGCCCTCGCCTTGGGCGAAGCGCAGAATCTCGGAGTCGGTGACGTAGAGACGCAGTTCGGTCGGGTCGAGCATCGCCATCAGCGGCTGGTGATTGGCGCGAATACCGATCGTGCCGACGCCGGTGCGGGTCGAGATCATTTCGACCTCGCCCTCGTAGGCGGCGCCCTCGGGCGTCATCACTTCGACTGGGAATGTGGTTGCCATCGCTGATCAGCTCCAGAGAGAAGTGCTTTAGCTCTTCATCTCGGCGGCGGCGGCGAGAACCTCGTCGATGCCACCCTTCATGTAGAAAGCGCGCTCGGGCAGGTCGTCGTGCTTGCCTTCGACGATCTCCTTGAAGCCACGGATCGTCTCTTCGACGGCCACGTACTTACCGGGCGAACCAGTGAAGATCTCGGCGACGTGGAACGGCTGTGAGAGGAACTGCTCGATGCGACGCGCGCGACCGACGACGACCTTGTCTTCGTCGGAGAGCTCGTCGATTCCGAGAATCGCGATGATGTCCTGGAGCTCCTTGTAACGCTGGAGGATCTCCTGAACGGCGATCGCGACGTTGTAGTGCTCCTCGCCGAGCACGTCCGGCTTGAGGATCGTGGAGGTCGAGTCGAGCGGGTCGACAGCCGGGTAGATGCCCTTCTCCGAGATCGAACGCGAAAGCGTCGTCGTCGCGTTGAGGTGGGCGAACACCGACGCCGGAGCCGGGTCGGTGAGGTCGTCGGCCGGGACGTAAATCGCCTGCACCGAGGTGACCGAACCCTTGCGCGTCGAGGTGATGCGCTCCTGTAGCTGACCCATCTCGGTTTCGAGCGTCGGCTGGTAACCGACCTGCGACGGCATACGGCCCATCAGCGCCGAAACCTCAGAACCTGCCTGAACGAAGCGGAAGATGTTGTCGACGAACAGCAGCACGTCGCGCTCTTCGACGTCACGGAAGTACTCGGCCATCGTCAGACCGGTCAGGGCGACGCGCAGACGCGCTCCCGGCGGCTCGTTCATCTGGCCGAAGACCATCATCGTCTTGTCGATAACGCCCGACTCGGTCATTTCGAGGAAGAGGTCGTTGCCCTCACGCGTGCGCTCACCGACGCCACAGAAAGCGGAGAGTCCACCGTGCTCTTGGGCGAGGTTGTTGATCAGTTCCTGGATCAGAACGGTCTTGCCGACTCCGGCTCCACCGAACAGGCCGATCTTTCCGCCCTTGGCGTACGGGGCGAGCAGGTCGATCACCTTGATGCCGGTCTCGAACATCTCGCGCGTCGGAGAAAGCTCTTCGACGGTCGGGGCATTGGCGTGAATCGGATTCTTCTGGACGTCGCCGGCGATCTGGTCGCCAGAGTCGATCGTGTCGCCGAGCACGTTGAAGATGCGGCCGAGCGTCGCTTCGCCGACCGGCACCTGGATCGGTCCACCGAGGTCGCGAACTTCGGCGCCACGGACGAGGCCGTCGGTCGCGTCCATCGCGATCGTGCGCACGCGGTCGTCGCCGAGGTGCTGCTGGACCTCGAGTGTCAGGGTGAAGCCCTCGCGGCCTTCGCTGCCCGGAACCTCGACCTCGAGTGCGTTGTAAATCTCCGGCAGGCCGTCGTCGAAGTGGATGTCGATGACGACTCCCTGAATTTCTTCGATCTTACCGATCTTCTGTGTGGCGGTGGCTGACATTTTTGGTGTTGCTCCTGTTGTTTTCTTGGTCGCGGGCGGTCCAGTGGCTAGCCGTGGCTAGACGCCTTCCGCACCGCCGACGACTTCCAAAATCTCTTGTGTAATTGCGGCCTGGCGCTGGCGGTTCATCTCGAGCGTGAGGTCGTGAATCATCTCGCCGGCGTTGTCGGATGCACTGCGCATTGCGGTCATCTTCGCGCCCATCTCGCTGGCCGAACTCTCGAGCAGCGCGCGGAAAATCGTGATCTCGACAAAGTCTGGGATCAAGCGGGTCAACAGCTCTTCCGGAGCGGGCTCGTAGAGCCACAGCGGCTGGGCGCCCTCGGCGTGCTCGCTCTCGGCGGCTGCAATCTCGGCGTCGACCTCGTTTTGTTCGGCGAGTCCGCCTTCGAGGATCTGCGCGGCCTGCAGCGGCAGGATTCGCTGGCGCGTGACGATCTGGGTCAGCGGTGAGACATAGCTGTTGTAGACGATGTCGACCTGGTCGACGTGACCGTCGATGTAGTCGGCCATCAGCTCATCGGCGATGTTGCGCGCGTCGGCGTACGACGGGCGGTCGGTGAAGCCGGTGAAGGCGCTTTTGGGCGCCATGTCACGGAAGTTCAGCGACGAGTCGATGCGGCGACCGACGGCGTAGAGGGTGACGTCCTGGCCGCCCTCGATCAGTTCTTCGCGAGTGCGCACGCCGGAACGAATGATCTGCGAGTTGAACGACCCGGCGAGACCGCGGTCCCCGGCGATCAACAGCATGCCGACGTTGTCGACCGACTCGTGCTCATTGAGGATCGGCAGCTGCGGCACGTCACCGGCGGCCTCGGCGGCCTGGCGGGTCATCCGCTCGATCGCGTCGGCGTAGGGACGCAGCACCTCGATGCGCTGCTCGGCCTTGCGCAGTCGCGCGGCCGCGACCATCTGCATCGCAGAAGTGATCTTCTGGATGTTCTTGACCGAGTTGATTCGGTTAGCTGTATCGCGCTGTGATGCCATCAGTTACAGAGGTCCGTTGCGGCTTTAGGCCGTGACTGGCTCCTTCTCGTCCGCAGTGACATCCTCGTCCGCAGTGACATCGGAACTGTCGCCATCAGCGGTCTCGGCCGTCGAGGCACCGCTCGAGATCACGCGGTCGCTCTCGCCCTCTTCAAGCGGCAGACCCTCTTCATCGAAGTCGGGGCCAAAGTCGTCGACCGCACCGGTCAGCAGGTTCTTGAGGCCCGACTCGACGCCGTCGCCCCACTCGCCGGCCTCGATCTTTGTGACCAGCTCGGGAGCCTCGGAGTGCAGGCGCTGCTGCGTGAACTCGTGGAACTCCTTGACGCGCTCGACCTTGATGCGGTCGAGGAATCCGCCGGTACCGGCGTAGACGGCGACGACCTGCTCAGACACTGACCACGGACGCAACTCGCCCTGGTTGAGCGTCTCGACCAGACGGGCACCGCGGGCCAGCGTGGCCTGCGTACCGGCGTCGAGGTCAGAACCAAACTGAGCGAATGCTTCGAGCGAGCGGTACTGCGAAAGCTCGAGGCGCAGACCACCGGCGACCTTTTTCATCGGCTTGGTCTGGGCGTTACCACCGACTCGCGAGACGGAGATACCGACGTTGATCGCCGGACGAACACCCGAGAAGAACAGCTTCGGCTCGAGGAAGATCTGACCGTCGGTGATCGAAATCACGTTGGTCGGGATGTAAGCCGACACGTCGCCGGCCTGCGTCTCGATGATCGGCAGGCAGGTCAGCGATCCGCCGCCGAGCTCGTCGTTGAGCTTGACGCCACGCTCGAGCAGGCGGCTGTGCAGGTAGAAGACATCGCCCGGGTACGCCTCACGGCCCGGCGGACGACGCAGCAACAGCGACATCTGGCGGTACGCGTAAGCGTGCTTGGTGAGGTCGTCGTAAACGACCAGCGAGTGTCCACCCTTGTAGGTGAAGTACTCGGCCATTGCGGTCGCGGCGTAGGGCGCCATGAACTTGATCGGCGCGGCTTCGTCGGCCGGCGCGGCGACGATGATCGTGTTGTCGAGGGCGCCGTGCTCGCGGAGCGTTTCGGCGACCTGGACGACGGTGGCCATGCGCTGGCCGATCGCCACGTAAACGCTGACGACGCCGCTGTCCTTGTTGTTGATGAAGGTGTCAACCGCGATCGCCGTCTTGCCGGTTTGGCGGTCGCCGATGATCAGCTCGCGCTGGCCGCGGCCGATCGGCACCATCGAGTCGATCGCTTTGATGCCGGTCTGCATCGGCTCGACGACCGGCTGACGGAAAATCACGCCTGGAGCCTTGAACTCGGCCGGACGGGTCTCGGTGGTATTGATCTCACCCTTACCGTCGAGCGGGTTGCCCAGCGGGTCGACGATGCGGCCCAGCAGGGCCTCGCCGACGGGCACTTCAAACAAGCGGCCGGTGCGCTTGACGGTGTCGCCCTCAGCGATCTTGTCCCACGGACCGAAAAGCACTGCACCGACGTTGTCGGATTCGAGGTTCAGTGCGAGGCCAGTGACGCCGTGCGGCAGCTCAAGCAACTCGAGCGCCATGCAGTTGTCGAGGCCATGAATGCGGGCGATGCCGTCAGCCACACTAAGCACGGTTCCGACCTCGGAGAGGTCGGCCTGGCCGGCGTCGAGGCCTTCGATCCTGCCCTTCAGGATGCTTGTGATTTCGTCTGGCTTGATCTGCACTTGCTTGCTCCTAGTGGAATTCGACTGTGGGTCGGTTTAAGTCGTTGGCGGCGCGCGATCGGATGAGAGCGCGCCGAAAATCTGATGCTTCGAAACTGTGTTGCTTAGGTGGCCATCACTTGCTTACGCAGACGCTCGAGGCGCCCTTGGATCGATGCGTCGAGCACCATGTTTCCGACTTGCAAAATGATCCCGCCGAGTACTGCGTCGTCGACGCGGTCGTCGAGTTCGACGCGATGACCGGTCTGATCCTCGATGCTCTTGGCGATCTTGTCGATCGTCTCTTGCTGCAGGGCGACGGCGCTGGTGACGGTGACCGGGAGAATCTTGTTCTCCTGAGCCCACAGCGTGTCGTACTGCGCACGGATGCGGTGGATCGCCGGCAGGCGGTGCTTTTCAGCGAGTAGCTGCAGGAAGTTGACGAACTCGGGAGTTGCGTCTTGGACCACACGCGCGATGCCGTTGCGCTTCTCATCGCCGGAGAAATACGGCGAGAAAAGGAACAGGCGCAGGTCACGGCTGTCGGTGATCGCGTCGGAGAACACCTCGATCTCCGTTTTGATCTCGTCAACCTTGCCGCTGCTTTGAGCGGCTTCGAACAGCGCCTGTCCGTAGATGCGTGCGATCTCTTCCATCGTTGCCTAGTTGTTCCTCGCGCCGCCGGTGAGCGTCGAGAAGTCGACCTCGCCCAGCGCCTCTTCGACGAGACGCTGTTGGTCGTCGCCGGTCAGCGACTTGCGGGTGACCTTCTCGGTCGCGGCGACCGTCAGGTTGGCGACTTCGCGGCGCAGATCCTGCAGAGACTTTTCGGTCTCGAGCTGGATCTCGCGGCGGGTCTGAGCTAGTAGCTCCTCGCGCTCCTTGCGGGCGTCGTCGAGCGCGTCAGCCTCGCGCTGGTCGGCGGCCTTGCGAGCACGGGCGACGATCTCGTCGGCCTGCGAGCGAGCCTCGGTCAGACGCTGGCGGTAGTCCGCCAGGATCGCGTCGGCCTCTTTGCGAGTCGCCTCGGCGTGGTTGATCGAATCGTCGATCATCGCGCGCCGCTTGTCGATGGCGTCCTGAATCAACGGCAGCGCCTTCTTGCGCAGCACGTAGAACACGATGAAGAAGACGATCAGCGTCCAGATCATCAGGCCCAAGCTGGGCGAGACGAGGAACGATGAGCTTTCTTCTTCGCCTCCGGCCGCAGCTTCAGCGGCGAGCGGCAGGTTTGCGATCAATCCGATCATTGGTTACCTCTGGTCGTCGGTCGTTAGGTCGTCAGTCGTGGCCGTTATTAACCGATGAAGAAGGCGACGAGCGACATCAGCAGGGCGTAGAACACGATGGCCTCTGTCAGCGCGACACCGATGTACATCAGACCCTGCAGCTGGCCGGCCATTTCGGGTTGGCGAGCGGTCGACTCAATCGTCTTACCGATGATGTAGCCCACGCCGATGCCCGGGCCGATTGCGCCGAAGCCCGTAGCGACACCCAGTGCGACTGCCTTACCGGCGTCGACACCGAACTCCGCTTCAGCGGCGAGAGGAAGAATGGTTGAGGTGACGGACATTTGGGTTGAACTCCTTAGTGATTAGTGATCATGGGAAACAGCGCTTCCCAGATAGATGGCTGAAAGAATCGCGAAAATGAAGGCCTGGAGGCTGGCGATCAGGCCGACCTCGAAGATGAAGAATGCGACGCCGATCGGCAGCGTCAGCGGCGCGATGATGATCGTCCCGAGCAGCACGATCATGCCACCGCCCATGATCAGGATCAGCATGTGTCCGGCAAGCATGTTGGCGAACAGTCGCACCGAAAGCGAGATCAGGCGCAGGAAGTGAGAGAGGCTCTCGATCGCGAAGACCGCGACCTTGACGGGGCCCTTCAAGCCCGAAGGCGCCCAGGTCTTGAGGTAGCCGATCGGACCGTGTTCGCGAACGCCCTCGAAGTGGTATGAAATCCAAACGACAAGCGCCAGCGCGAGTGGCACCGAGAGGTTCGCCGTCGCGGCGTAGATCTGGAACGTCGGGGCGTCCCAGCCAAAGATGTTGACCGTATGCTCGGTGTTGATCGGTAGCGGCAGGTAACCGAGAATGTTCGAGAACCAGATGAAGAAGAACAGTGTCGCGAGGAAGCCGAACCATTTATTGGCGGTCACGCTGTTCTTGATGTTCGCCTTGGTGATTACGTTCTCGATGAGGTCGTAGGCCATTTCGACGACGAACTGCACGCGGTTAGGTCGTGCCTGCATGCGATTTGCGATGTAGAGCAACACCCCGATCGTCGCGGCGCCAGCAAGCACGAGCAACAGCACTGCCTTGTTGATCGACATGTCGACCGGACCGAACTTCAGCTCGACCCAGGGGTCGAGCTTGAACTCATTCTGCGGCTTGAAGTCTTCGTTGATCTCGATCGCCAGGGCCTGTGCCGGATTGCTCAGCAGGAAGGCGGCGATCGGGAGAGTGATTGCTGCGAAGCGCGCGGCGAGACTCTCGCGGACTGCGTTGATCAAATTCATGTTGATCAAATTCATGTTGATCAAGTTCATGATGCGGCTCCGTTGACGGCTTCGGACTCTTCGAAAAGGCGAGAGAAAAGCTTGGCGATGAAGTAGCTGGTGAAGACGATCATCGTCAGCACGATCGCGAACATGCCGGTGCGCTCGTCGATCAGGCCGGTGATCAGCAGGGCCGTGGCGACAGACCAACCACGGGCCAATGCACCTCCGGCGAGCAGGCCCATCACCTGACGCGGGTTAGTGGCCTTCTTCACGCGGTCATCGAGCACCAACTGGAGCGCGAACTGCAGTGTCCAGAGAACGGTGACGACGCCCCAAGCGACGATCGGCCACTCGGCGGCGATGAAAACAGGGAGCGCGATGAAGAGAACGACAAAATCGGGACGGCGAGCGATAAATCGCAGCGCGACGCGGCCTGGACCGGCTTCAGCGTGATCTAGAACCGCGGCTGACATGACTGCACTCCGCGCCGGTCCCTGGAGATGCGCAGTTGGTCGCCGCCGGTGCGGCGGATGCGCTTGTGACGAATCTCGCCGCAGCGAGTGCGGCCGTCGCGCAGCGCGTGATCGCGCTTGCTGACGAACTGGCGGCAATCGGCGTGATTGCGCGCAAAGTATCCATCGTTGTGGGGGGACTGTTCCATAGGTGATGAACGAACTCGGTTTTTCGCGAGGGGACGGTGCTTGCCATCCCGTCTCGGCAGGTAGGCCGAGACCGATTTCGCGACTCGGGCGGGCGGCTAGGCCACTGCCCTCATCAAGCTCTAGGGAGAAAGATACAACATCGCACAAAGTCTTCTCGTGCGCTTTGTAACGCGGTTTTGGCACCCTGCCGCGTTCGCGTGTGGCGCCGGGTGTAATGTGCGACCAATGTCAGGGCAGACCTACACGATGCGACGCCGACCCCCCTTCTGGATGCGGGTGCTCGCAGCCGCCGCGATCAACCTCGCAGGGTTGTGGGTCGCCGGGCTGCTGGATTTAGTCACTTTCCAGGATGATTTCGTGACTTTGCTGATCGCGGCACTGGTTCTGGCGACAATCAACATCCTCGTGCGACCGGTGATGATGCTGCTCTCGGTCCCGTTCATCATCTTCACGCTTGGCTTCTTCATTCTCGTGGTCAACGCAGCGATGCTCTGGCTGACCGACGTGCTCGTCCCCGACTTCGACCTGATCGGCTTTTGGCGAACGATCGGCGCAGCAATCATCCTCTGGTTCGCGAACATGCTGCTCGGCGGTTTCATGCGTGACTTCACCGAGCAGCCACGCGACGAAACATTTGACGTGATCTAGCCACGCCCCGAGCCCCAGAGCAGCGGCTAGCGGCTAGCGGCTAGCGCGCTTGTAGCGCGTCCATGCCGACGGTCGCCGCGAGAACTAGGCGGCGGTCGATCGTGCGACCGGGATCGGTCGAGAAATCGATGTCGTACTGGTCCGTGAACTTCCAGCGACGGCGCTTGTTGAGGCCGATTAGCTCACCGTCGTTGCGCAGAAACTCGAAGTCGTATGGGATTGGCAGCCAGTTTGCGAAGTCGTCGACGTACGGGATGAATCCGACGGCACGGCGAAAGATTGCAACCGGCAGACTGCGCTCCTGCAACACGGCCACTTGCGCACCGGCCGGGTCAAACAGCAGATAGCTCGAACGCAGCAGCGACTTGCCGAACTGCTTTTGAATCTTGCCGATGTCGACGCCGTTGGAGTCGGTGATGTCGTAGGTCGCTCGCGGATCGAAGCGCTGACGGGCCTTGATTCGCATCAGTTCGATCGTCTTTGACTCGTCGCTGTAGAAACGGATGTCTTCTTTGAACTTGAAGCGCTTCTGCTCGACAAAGACAAATGGTGCCGAATCCTCGGTCAGCGAGAAGAAGTACCTGTTGATCCCGAGCGTCCACTTCTGGCGCAAGAAAAACTGATCGTGGTCGTTCGGATTGATCGGTATCGCATTCATGGCTGGTAATCCTAGGCGTCGCGCCGGTCAGTCACGCTGGATCGCGGGGAACTCGCCGGTCGAGAGCTGCTCGGCGACCTCCGCGTCGATCTGTTGCTCGGACGGCTTGCCACGCAGCCGGCCCATCCGACGGCCGCTGAAGCGGCGCAGCTTGAGGATCTCGAGCACGATCACGAGATAGAAGCTGGCGGCCAGCGTCAACAGACCGGCGGCGAGCACAACCAACGTCCAGCCCGTGTGCAGGTTGCCGTGCCCGTCGCTGTAAGGAATGAAGCGCAGCCCGAGTGCGAGTCCGGCCAGGCAGAGCGTCCAGGCGTAGAGATAGAGAACCGTCCGCCGCTGTGAGAAGCCGATGTTGGCGAAGCGGTGATGGAAATGCCAGCGGTCTGCCTGGTAGACGGGAACGCCGTACTTGATCCGTTTGGCGATCACGAATCCGGTGTCGAGGATCGGCACCGCGAGCACGACCAACGGGAAGAACAGCGCCACGGCCGCAGCCGTTTTGAGCAGCCCTTGAATCGCGATGCAGGCGAGCATGTATCCGAGCAGGTTCGAGCCGGCGTCGCCCATGAAGATGCTCGCCGGGTGGAAGTTATGGAAGAGGAAGCCAAGCGCGGCGCCAGCGGCACACGCGGCGAGAATGCCCGAGGCGTCACGATCGAGCGAGAGGGCGATCACCGCGAAGGTCGCTGCGGCGATTGCGCAGACACCTGCCGCCAACCCGTCAACGCCGTCGGTGAAGTTCACAACATTTACCACGGCGACGATGCCGATCATCGTCAGCGGTTCAGCCAGTTCGCCGAGATTGAACGCGCCGATGAACGGCAGCGTTGCGTTGTTAACCACGACTCCGCTGAGCACCGGGATCATCGCGGCGACGAGCTGCCCCGCCAGCTTGACTGCGGCGGAGAGATCGAAGATGTCGTCGAGCGCGCCGACCAGCGTGATCACGAGCGCCCCGGCGATGATCCCCTCACTCGTACTGCTGTCAGGTACGAATGCGAGCACGGCGACGAGCAGCCCGGTCAGGATCGCGACGCCGCCGAGCGCAGGCATGTCGCTCTCGTGGATGCTGCGGTCGGTGACCGGCGCCACCGCACCGACCCGGATCGCCAAGCGCGCCGTCAGCGGCGTCACCGCCCACGCAACCGCCGTAGCGACGGCGAAACCGATCAGTGCTTTGAGTTCAGGTCCCACGCGCGTTCGAGGACCATGGTGGCGGATCGATCGGCGATCTCACGCGACCCTCGCTCTGACCGAGGTACGCGCGAGCTCTACGCCAGCGCCGACTGCTGTGACAAGAACTCGTAGAGCGGGTACTTCTCCGCCAGCGCCGTAACTCGACCGCGTAGTTCGTCGCGCAGCGTCTCATTCCAGTCGGTACTGGCGAGCGCGGTGGCGATGATCTGGCTGACTTCGCGAAAGTCGTCGTCGCCGAAACCGCGGGTCGCGAGCGCGGGAGTGCCGATGCGCAGACCCGAAGAGACCGACGGCGGCAACGGGTCGAACGGCACCGCGTTGCGGTTGACGGTGATGTCGATCTCGTGCAGACGGTCTTCGCCTTCCTGGCCGTTGAGCGGCGAGTTCTGCAGATCGGCGAGCACAAGGTGGACGTCGGTTCCACCGGTCAAGACATTGACGCCCTTGGCGAGCATCTCCTCAGCGAGGATCGCGGCGCCGCGACGGGTGCGTTGCTGACGCTCCTTAAACTGTTCGCTCGCGGCGATCTTGAAAGCAACCGCCTTGCCGGCGATCACGTGCATCAACGGACCGCCTTGCTGGCCCGGGAACACGGCCGAGTTGAGCTTCTTGCCGTGCTCTTCCTTGGCGAGGATCATGCCGCTGCGTCCGCCTCCGATCGTCTTGTGGATCGTCGTCGTGACGACGTCGGCGTAGGGCACCGGCGAAGGGTGCTCGCCGGCGGCAACTAGGCCCGCAAAGTGCGCCATGTCGACCATCAGCAGCGCGCCGACCTCGTCGGCGATCTCGCGGAAGGCAGCGAAGTCGAGCTGGCGCGGGTAGGCGCTCCATCCGGCGACGATCAGCTTGGGCTTGCGCTCACGGGCGATCTCAGCGACATCGTCCATGTGGATCAGACAGTCCTCTTTGCGCACCCCGTAGGCCGCGATGTCGTAGAGGCGACCGGAAACGTTGATCTTCATGCCGTGGCTGAGGTGACCACCGTGCGCGAGCTCGAGGCCGAGCAGCGTGTCGCCGGGCTGCAGCAGCGCGTGGTAAACGGCAGTGTTGGCCTGAGCGCCGGAGTGCGGCTGGACGTTGGCGTACTCGGCACCGAAGAGCGCCTTGGCGCGGTCGATCGCGAGTTGCTCGGCGACGTCGACGTACTCGCAGCCGCCGTAGTAACGCTTGCCCGGATACCCCTCGGCGTACTTGTTGGTCAGCACCGAGCCCTGCGCTTCGAGCACGGCACGCGGGACGAAGTTCTCGCTCGCGATCATCTCGAGCGTGTTCTGCTGGCGGCCGAGTTCGTTCTTGAGGACGTCGGCGATCTCGGGATCGACGTCGGAGAGCGGAAGGTTGAAAAAGTCTTCGGGGAGGTCGGTCACGGTGTGCTCCTGGGGGATGATGGACTGACGACTAGGCAGGCTGGTCGACGTGCGGGGCGTTGTGCGCCTCGACTTCGGCAATCTTCTCGACGCGGCGCTCATGACGGCCGCCTTCGAACTTGGCGGCGAGGAAACTGTCGAGAATCGCCAGCGCGTCGTCTTCAGACAGTTGACGGCCACTAAGAGTCAGGACGTTGGCGTCGTTGTGCTGACGACTTAAGGCTGCTTCCTCGGGACTGTGAGCGTTGGCCGCGCGAACTCCGTTGACCTTGTTCGCAACCATCGCGACACCGACACCGCTGCCGCAGACGATCACGCCGAGGTCAGCATCACCGACGGCCACTTCGCGTGCAGGCGGTTCGGCAACATCGGGATAGTCGACCGAGTCACCTGAGTGCGTTCCGAAGTCTTCGACCTCGTGGCCGCGCGACTGCAAAGCATCGACAAGCTTCTGCTTGAGATCGAATCCTGCGTGGTCTGCTCCGACGGCGATCTTCACGCTTTCACCGTAGCAATCCCGTGGGCGGGCGAAGCGGTCAGATTTCGTGTGATTACGCGGCGGTCGCGAAGGTTTCGGTAGCGCGGTCGTCGGCGCGCTGGGAGATCCGAATCCCGGGTTCGCCGTCGGCGTTCAAGAGGCGCAGTGCCTGCTCGGCGTTGGCGATCACGTCTTGCGCGTCGACCGTGTCATCGTCGAATGCGGCGATGCCGACGCTGGTCGTCAGCGGACGCGTGACGTGTGCGGTCTCGTCGTGACCACAGCTCTGGAAGAAGAAGCGTTCACGTGCACGCTCGACACCGATGATGCCGCCCTCGGCCTCGGTGTCAACCATCATCACCGCGATGTGCTCATCGGTGATGCGGGCAAGCGTGTCGGTGTGCCTAACGGATTCGTCGAGCGACTTGGCGAGCAACTTCATGCCGTTGAGCCTGTCGCGCTTACTGAGCTTGTCGTAGTCATCCACCTGGAACACAGCCACGGCGTACTTGGTGCCGGTGCGCTTCGTTCGTGAATGCTCGGCGAAGAGCCGCTCGTCGAAGGTGCGGCGGTTATAGAGGCCTGTGACGAAATCGACGCGCTGCTGGGCCGCAATGCGCGCGTAGGTCTGACTCTCCTTACCCATCTCCACGAGTGCGTGGATCACGGAAAGAAATGCGAACGCCTGCACGATCAAGACGAGCTTGTCGTCACTGAAAAGCAGACCGCCGGCGAAGGCGACCGTGATCCAGACCGCTGCTCGCGTAAGCGCGGAGTGCGATTTCGGGCGTACTCCGCGGTTCATCTTGCGGGCTTGCGCCAGGCCGATGAAAGCCGCAATCGCGATTGCGGCGAGCGGAAAATAGTGAAGTGCTTGGTTCTGCATGTTGTTGAGCGTCCCGAGTTCGTATCGGCGGATCTACCCTCGCGGTCAAGCGACTGGGAACTTTTTTGCGATGACTGCTCGCTCAGTAGTCGTCGCCTTAGCGTCGTCAGCCGGTCGGCGGAAAACCGAGTAGTTCGGTGATTCTGCCGCCCGCACGGATGATCGGGGCGCGCAACAGGCGCCAGCGACCCTGATCGATTTCACTGATGTCTGCGACGGTCGAGGCCATCCCGAGCAGCGGGCCGCCGTCTAGGGCGAGATCCACGCCATCGAGAATCGATCGATCGATGTCCTCGAGCACGGTGGGATCGTCGGCCCCGCTGATGTTGGCGCTGGTCTGCAAGACAGGGACTCGAACGGCACTGAGCGACACCAACGGACCGGGTTCGAGCTTCGGTACTCGGATGCCGAGCTTGTCCGGAGTATCTGCGCAGGCGGCCGGATACCGGCGCTCGGGATTGTCGACGATCAGCGTGTACGGGCCCGGAAGCAGCTGCGCCATCAGCGAGCGCGTTGTGATGTCCAGCTCGGGCAGCGAAGCAAACAGCCGGTCGACGCTGAAAAACATCACTGCCGACGGCTTACGCGGGGGGCGCTGCTTGAGTTCGTAGATGCGATCGATGGCGTCCTGATTGTCGGGATCACAGGCGATTCCGTAGAGCGTGTCGGTCGGGAAGACCGCGATGCCGCCGGTGGTTACGACGTCCTCGAACCGCTGGGCGTCGTCTGCGGTGAGGCTCATCGCGCACGTCCACTAACGACACGGTCGCGACCCGCAAGGTCGGCGTGGGCCTCGACATCGATAAAGCCAGCAGCCCTCAGGATCTCGGCCGTCGCCGCCGCTTGCGTGTCGCCGATCTCCAGCGCGAGCAGGCCGTTCGGCCTCAGCTGACCGATTGCCTCGCCGACGAGCCGACGCACCAACTCGAGTCCGTCCTCACCGCCGTCGAGCGCTGAACGCGGCTCGTACTCGGTGATCTCCGGCTGCAGCGTGTCGATCTCGCGTGCGTCAATGTAGGGCAGGTTCGCGGCAATCGCATCGAAAACGCCTTCTACCGCCGCCAGCAGGTCGGATTCAATGAAGCTGACCCGGCCAGTCATGCCGAGGCGTTCAGCGTTGGCCGCAGCAACTTCGAGCGCATCCGCTGAGACATCGCTGGCAACGATCGTGGCGTCGGGCAACTCATCGGCTAGCGCAAGCGCGACGGCACCGCTGCCGGTCGCAACATCGAGTACTCCGCACGGACGGTCGACCTTCACGACGGCAACCAGCAGTTCCGTTTCTGGCCGAGGGATCAGCACGCGTCGATCCACCGCCAGCTCAATCCTGCGAAAACCTTTGGCGCCGGTGATGTAGGCGACGGGTTCGCGGGCGGCACGGCGCTCAATCCACTGCTCGAACAACGCCAGCTGCGACGGGTTCGGCTCGATCGCGCCGGCGATCAACTGCGGACGGGTTACGCCCAGCGCCGTCGCCAACAACAACTCGGCGTCGTGCGTCGCATCATCTACTCCGGCCGCTTTGAGGCGCGCTGCCGCATCGGCGGTGAGTTCGCGTGTCGTGGCCATCGCGGGTCTCGGAACGGCGGGGCGCGCTGGGGGTCTCACTGGGGATCGCACTGGGGGTCGCACTGGGGGGCCTAGGCCGTCGCGGTCTGGGCCTCAAGGGCGAGGCGCTTCTCGTCGGCCTGCAGCGCCTGGGTGAACTCGTCGAGCTCGCCCGCCAAGACGGCGTCGAGGTTGTGCGCAGTCAGTTTGATGCGATGGTCGGTGACGCGACCTTGGGGGAAGTTGTAGGTGCGGATCTTGCCGGACCGCTCGCCGGTTCCGACCTGCGACTTACGTTCCGCCGCTTCGATCGCGCGTTGTTCGTCGATCGCACGCTCGTAAAGCCGGGCGCGCAGCACTCGCATCGCTTTCTCACGGTTCTGCAGCTGCGACTTCTCGTCTTGCATCGAGACAACCACGCCGGTCGGTTTGTGCGTAATCCGCACAGCACTGTCAGTGGTGTTAACCGACTGACCGCCCGGACCGGAGCTGCGGTAGACATCGATCTGGAGGTCGTTCTGATCGATCTTGACGTCGACTTCCTCGGCGGCCGGCATCACCGCGATCGTCGCTGTGGAAGTGTGAATGCGGCCCTGTGACTCTGTCTCGGGGACTCGCTGCACGCGATGCGTGCCACCCTCGTGCTTGAAGATGCTGTAAGCGCCGTCACCCTTGATCTCGACCGTGAAGTGACCACCGTCGTCGGCGGACATCGTGTCGGTCTTGAAGCCGAGCCGCTCCGCGTAGCGCGTCAGCATGCGATAGAGATCGCCGGCGAAGAGGCCGGCCTCTTCGCCACCGGTACCAGGACGCAGCTCGATGATCACGTCTTTGTCGTCGTTGGGGTCGCGATCGACCATCGCCATGCGAATTTCCTCTTCCAGCTCGTCGATTCGGCGTTTAGAGGACTCGTAGAGATCGGCAAACTCTTGATCCTCGGCGATCATCGATTCGGCACCCTCCATGTCGCTTTCGGCGTGGCGATACTGCTCGACAAGGGCGTGCGCGTCCTCGAGCTGGCTGTACTCGCGACCCACCTCGGCATAGCGCTGCCGGTCGTTAATCACCGCGGGATCGGTCATCAGACGACTGAGCTCCGCAAAGCGGTTTTCGATCTGTTCGAGCAGAGGGGTGATCATCGTGGCCTGGATTCTATGGGCGACGTCGCGCTCCACCCTCCGACGCCAGAACAACGGCACCGGGCAGGCGTCCGCTCTGACTGGTTCCATTGCTCGATGAAGGGCGAGGTTTTCGAACTGATCATCCGGGCCGCAGCCGCGTCGCTGCTGGCCGGGAGCGCGATCGCAAAGATGCTCGCCGCCGAAGCAACGCGCAACGCGCTGACGACGTTTGGCATCAACGGACCGCGTCTGCGCGCGCTGCTCTGGAGCGCCGTCGTAGCGATCGAACTAGGACTGGCGGCGGGGATACTCGCCGGTAGTAGTGCCGCCGCCTACGCGGCCTCTGCGCTGATGATCGGATTCGCGATCGCCCTCGTCGCGGCGCTGCGCGCGGGCCGCGCGGGAATGCCGTGCGGCTGCTTGGGGCGTGAATCGACAGTCGGCCCCGTGGCCGTCGCTCGTAACGTCGGCCTGGCGGCGGCGTTCGCCTTCGTTCCCGCGATAACCGCTTCCGAGCTCGAATCCACGACCTGGCTGACGATCGGATTGGTGCTGGCATTTGTGCTGATCGTCGGCATGGGCGTCGCCCTCGCGGCACTGGCGCGCGAGCTCGGTGAGCTACGAATGCGAATCGGTCCGGAGATCGCCCTGGATATCGACGGCGAAGGCCCGCCGGTCGGGTCTGCGACCGAGCTCGCTGACCTGTTCGATCCCGGCCCGGAAGGCCGTCTGCTGCTGGCGATTTTCAGCTCGCGCGGATGCGCAATGTGCGGCGCGCTCGAACCCTCTGTCGACATGCTCGCCGGTGACCCTCTGATCGCCGTCGCACGCTTTGACGAGGTCGACGACAGCGAGGTCTGGCAGCGGCTCAACATTCCGGGTAGCCCCTATGCCGTGGTGCTCTCACTCGACGCAGCGGTCTTGACGAAGGGCACGTTTAACAGTCTCGGTCAGCTCCAGGGATTGCTCGCCGCGGCCGGCGAACAACGACAGCCGTTGACGGGCGTGCTCGACGGTCGCCATGGCTGAAAGCGCCGCAGGACTCAGCGACGCCGCCGTGCGCGCGATCTCGCGACGGGGGTTCCTCGGCCGCCTCGGACTGTTTCTGACCGGCGCGGCCGGGTTCACAACCCTGATCGGCCTCGATCTCGAGACCGCTGAAGCACACCACTTCTGCGGTCACATCTTCACGACCGGCTCTTGCCCCCACCCCACCGGCCTACCGCGGGTCGACGCAAAGGGGTTTCCGCTTCGGGCCGATGACGGCAAGCGCGTCGATGATCTTGGGCGGCTGATCGACGCGACGG
Source organism: Solirubrobacterales bacterium (assembly GCA_049274915.1). Taxonomy (GTDB): domain Bacteria; phylum Actinomycetota; class Thermoleophilia; order Solirubrobacterales; family JACPNS01; genus JACPNS01. The sequence goes on along the minus strand of JBASTN010000084.1, from coordinate 419 downwards.
GGCGACCCGTAGACGACCTGGGTGCGTTACTGCTCGACCTCGACGGGCGCCCGCTGGCCCCGGCTCCGCGCAGCCGCATCTGCCAAGACGCCGTCAAGGAGCAGTACGGCATGAATGTCAAACGTGACGGTGTCTGGTATCGCTGCTGCGGCGGCCGCGTTCGCAAGTTGATCGACTGCTGCGCATACACGCGCACCCGAATCAACGGCGACAAAGCTTTGACCGGCTATTGCTACGACGGCCGCAAAGTCTTCTGTGTTTTTTACTACCAGACGGACGTCCGGTGCTGACAGCGGTTCTGGCGCTCGCCGCCATCACTGCGGGAATCACCGGCGCATGGTCGCCGTGCGGCTTTTCGATGGTCGACACGCTCGGCGGGGCGCGACGTAACGGCGGTGGCCGATCAACCGTGCTTGCCG
>JBASTN010000083.1:0-37751 GCA_049274915.1 Solirubrobacterales bacterium | reverse complement strand
CCTTCCGGGTTGAGGCCGAGGTGCACGGCGGCCAAGAGGATCACCGCGGCGACCGCGACCAACGGCGAAAGGCCGGCTGCGGCGCCGACGCCGATAGCTTCGAGAATGTCCATCAATGTGTCGATCGTTCTAGTCCTGAGTTGTGCCTGAGACGAGTTTCGTTGTACGGTAAAGACTGTTCTTGCGGACGGGCCCGAGTTGACTCGGAGTTCCGGGCGTCTGTGGCGAATCTAGCCGCCGCCCGGATTATTTCAGCGCAGGTCAGACGCCGCGCGGGACGAAATCCGACTGAAGGCATCTTCGATGCCGGCATCACAGAACATTTTTGATGGACATTTTTAAATGAGCAGGCAACGCAACAGCAGGCACGACATTGAACGCTACGCGCGACTCTTCGCGCAGCGCGCCCACGTTGTCAAGAGCAGCGCAATGCGCGACATGATGTCGATCACCGACCGGCCCGAGATCATCAGCCTGGCCGGCGGGCTCCCCGACACCAAGAGTTTCCCGCCCGAACTTCTCGAGAGCGTGATGAGTCAGATGGCGCGCACGTCGAGCGCAGAGCTATTGCAGTACGGACCAACCGAGGGGCTCGGTCCGATGAAAGACTGCATCGTCGACGTAATGGCCGCCGAGGACATGTCGATCGATCCCGACAACGTGATCGTCACGACCGGCGGCCAGCAGGTCATCGACCTGGTCACGCGCACACTCGTCGATCCAGGCGACACGATCATCGCCGAGGCGCCGACCTACCCGGGCGCGGTGCCGAGCTTCTCGAGCTTCCAGGCGAACGTCGTACAGATCGACCTCGACGACGACGGCATGAAGATCGACGTACTCGAGGAGACGCTTGCGCGGCTCGACCGCGAGGGCATCACGCCGAAGTTCATCTACACGATTCCCAACTTCCAGAATCCCGGCGGAGTGACGATGTCACTCGAACGCCGCAAGCGGCTCGTCGAGATCGCCCAAGAGCGCGAACTGCTTGTCCTCGAGGACAACCCCTACGGCATGTTGCGTTACAGCGGCGAGCCGTTGCCGACACTGCGCTCGATCGACGGCGGCGAGTTCGTGATGTACCTCGGCACCTTCTCGAAAATCCTCTCACCGGGCATTCGCGTCGGTTGGCTCGAAGCACCGGCGCCGGTGTTGGCGAAGGTCAACATCGCCAAGCAGGCGGCTGACCTCTGTCCGTCTTCGTTGGCGCAGTACCTGATCATCACCTACTTCGCCCAGGCCGACTGGCGCGACTACGTCAAAACCGCGTGCGCGATCTATGTAAAACGACGCGACGCGATGCTCGGCGCGCTTGACCGCTACTTCCCCGCCGAGGCGACCTGGACCAAACCCGATGGCGGACTGTTCATCTGGGCGACACTGCCGGAGATGATCAACACAACAGACCTGCTTGCCAAGGCGCTCAGCGCCAATGTCGCGTTTGTTCCCGGAGAGGGCGCCTACCTCGATGGCCGTGGCACGAACGCGATGCGATTGAACTTCAGCGGCAGCGACGAGACTCAGATCGTCGAGGGTGTGCGCCGCATCGGCGAGGTCATCGGTGGCCAGCTCGACCTTTGGAGTCGCATGACCGGCGAGCACCGCGCGGTGCGACCCGAGGCCGCTGCAGACAGCGCTGCAGGCGCCGACGCGTCCGTGACGTCGCTGGCCGGACGCAAGCTCCGTCGCGCAGGCGAGAAGGGCTAACGCCGGATGGGATCGATCAGCAAGGTCGCCGTGCTCAAGGGCGGCAGCTCGCTGGAACGACAGATTTCGCTGCGCTCAGGGGCACGGGTCGCCGAGGCACTGCGCACTCGCGACTACGACGTCACCGAGATCGATGTCGACGAGACGCTCGTCCGCCAGCTCGAAGAAGCGAAGCCTGACGTCGTGTTCGTCGCGCTGCACGGGCGCGGTGGCGAAGACGGGACCGTCCAAGAGTTGCTTGAGATACTCGGCCTTCCATACACCGGGTGCGGCGTGCTCGGCTCGATCCGTTGCATGGATAAGGCGCTCTCGAAGTTGATGATGCAGGAGGCGGGCATTCCGACGCCGCGCTTCGTCACCTTCAACGAAACTGCCTTCCGCAATCTCGGCGCCGCCGACTCGCTACGCGCGATCGAGGAACGCTTCGGATTTCCGCTGGTCGTCAAACCGGCCCGTCAAGGCAGCGCCCTGGGGATCAAGTTCGCCAGCAAGGCGACCGAGATGCCCGGCGCGTTGGTCAGTGCTTTCAGCTACGACGACCGCGTGCTGATCGAGCAGTTCATCGACGGTCGTGAGCTCGCCGTCAGCGTGCTCGACGGCGAAGCGCTCCCCGCAGTCGAGGCACTACCGGAAGCGGGCAAGCACTACGACTTCGAATCGCGCTACGAGATCGGTCAGACGAGCTACGAGTGCCCCGCGAAGCTCGACGATGCGCTTGCCGCGCAGCTAAGTGAGCTGGCCGTGCAGACCTATGACTTGCTCGGATGCCATGGATTCGCACGGGTCGACTTCATGCTGGCCGAGGAAGGGCCACAGGTTCTCGAAGTCAACGCAATCCCGGGTCTGACCGAGACGAGCCTGATGCCGATGGCCGCCGAGGCTGTCGGGATCGACTTCAACGAGCTCGCCGATCGGCTGCTGCAGACCGCGCTCTCGCGCGAGCCGTACCGCGTCGCCTAGCTGCCCGTCGCTTCTGCCGACGGTTGCATCAGTGCCAGCACCGCGCCGGCCGGATCCTCGATCACAGCCCACGGACCGGTGTTCTCGGAGCTTGATTTGGGACCAATCACGACGCGGCCGCCGTGCGCTTCGCACTGCTTGATGCTTTCGGCGAGATCATCGACGTCGAGATAGATCAGCCACTGCGAAGGCAGCTCAGAGTTGCCACCGCGCTTGTGGCAGACACCCGCCACGGCCTCGCCGGTCTTGGGATCGGTCATCACGTAATCGTCGTAGCCGGCATCCATCGCCATCGGCTCGGACTTCCAGCCGAGAACCGCTTCGTAGAAATCGCGAACGGCCGGAGCGTCGTCGACCGTCAGGTCGGCCCACTTGATCGCGCAGCCGAACTCGGTGCCGTCGCCCACGCGCTCGATCCGATCCGTGATTACTCGTCGGCGCCGAAGTCGTCAGGCGAGACGTCGTCGAGGAACTTGCGGAACTTCGTGACGACTTCCTCCGTGTCTTCGACCTCGTGCTCAAACTCGATCGCCGACTCGGCGATCACGTCGTCGGCGACAAAGATCGGCGCATCGGTGCGCACAGCCAACGCAATCGCGTCGGACGGACGCGAGTCGATCTCGATCTCGCGGCCGGCCATCTTCAGCGTGATCGAAGCGAAGAAGGTGTTGTCGCGCAGCTCGGTTACGGCGACCTGAGAGCACTCGACATCGAGCTGGTCGAACATCGTCGAAATCAAGTCGTGCGTCATCGGGCGCGGCGTGTCGGCGCCCTGCAGCTTCATCAGGATCGCGGCCGCCTCGGGGTGACCGATCCAGATCGGTAGAAATTCGTTGCCGTCGACCGCCTTCAACAAAATGATCGGCTGCTTGCCGACCATGTCGAAGCTGACTCCGTAGATGACCATCTCGCGCACTTGGACGTTCCTCGCTATCGCCCACGGCATCGGAACCCATTTCCGTGCGCCGCGTCTTCAGCGTCAGTATACGGGCGGTTTAGACTCGCGCCATGCAGTCGGGGGTGCTAAGCCAGCGGCTTGCGCGCGCGGATCACGATCGCGTAGCCGACGGGACTATCGTCCTCGGCATGGCCGTGGTCCCAGACGTCCTCGGTGATGATCTCGAACGGCGAAAACCACTCGTTCAGTGTTTCACGGCTGATCTCGTGTGGCTCGGTCGGGCTCGGCGGGTGGTCGACGTCGACGTTGACGATGAACTCCCCGCCCGGTCGCAGCAGCCTTAGGACTTCGGCCAGCACCTTGGTCGGCGAGTCGACGTGGTCGAGGCTGTTGCGAGCGATGATCACGTCGACGCTCGCTGATCGCAACGGGATGCTCTCGGCAGGCACCGACAAGTAGACCGCGTTGCTCTCGAGCAGCAGGCCGGCCTCAGCGTAGTCCTGGGCGAGCGGGTCCACTCCGATCGAGACAGCCGCCGGACAGGCGTCGGGAAAACCCATGCAGCCAGGGCCGATGTCAAGTACGACCTTGCCGGCGAAGTACGAGTCATCGTCGATCTTCGCCTCGACGAGCACGCGTTTGACCTCGGCACGGGCTTGTTGCAGCCGGCGGCCTCCGTAAGTCTCGGCGACTTCCGTATCGCCGCTCAACTCAAGCGCGTCAGGACCCCACAGTCCGCCGTTGCGGATCGCGGCATCCCACTTGTCAGTCCAAAAGGCGAGCTCAGACCGACCCTTTGTGCCAAGCAGCCGACCCGCGTGACGCGCGGCGTGGACGGCGATCTTGCGGCCCGGCATCCGACGCGTGGAAGAAGCACCCATAAGCCGCGGCAGTCTATCCCCGGGACCGACCGAGCGCCGCTAAACTGCGTCGCTCTGCGGGCGATTAGCTCAGTCGGTTAGAGCGCATCTCTGATAAGGATGAGGTCCCAGGTTCGAATCCTGGATCGCCCACTTCCCGCCTTGCCTGGCCCGCCTTGCCTGGCCCGCCTTGCCTGGCCCGCCTTGCATGGCTATTTGCCTTCCAGTGCTGCAAGCGCTTCTTCGACGCTGGAGAACTCGAGCCGTATCTTCACGCCGCGGTCGCTGACCTTGACGCGTGGCTCGACCCCAAGCACCGCCGTCAAGCGCTCCGCGATCGCCGCGGCACCCTCTTCCGCCTCGATCTGATCACGATCGATCGAACCCTTAAGCTTAGGTTGAGGGTTGGTGGATGTCGCCTCGGTCTCGCTGGCAGCTTGTTCGGCACGGCGTTCCGTCTCGCGGACCGACCAGCCGGACTCGACGGCTTGGTGCGCCAAGCGACGGCGCGTGAAGTGGTCGCCGACGCGCAGCAGTGCGCGACCGTGACCTTCGCTGAGCATTCCGTCTTCGACCATGTCGATGACTTCGTCGGGGAGGTTGAGCAGCCGGATCAGGTTGGAGACGGCGACGCGGCTCTTGCCGACACGACGTGCGACCTCTTCCTTGGTCAAGCCCAGGTCGTCGACGAGCGCAGCGCAGGCGCGAGCTGCATCGATCGGGTTGAGGTCTACCCTCGCCATGTTCTCGATCAAAGCGAGCTCGAGAGTGTTGGCGTCAAGTCCGGCGCGGACGAAGGCGGGAACCATGTCGAGCCCGGCGAGGCGCGAGGCGCGCAGGCGTCGTTCGCCAGCGACCAGCTCGTATCGGCCGCCCAGCGTCGGACGTACGAGCAACGGCTGAAGCACGCCATTGTGCTTGATTGACTCCGCAAGCCCTTTCAGCTCAGCGTCATCGAAGGACCGCCGCGGCTGGTTGGGGTTCGCCTCGATCGAGCCGACCGGCAGCTGCCGCAGCTCGTCGTGCGAGACGTCATCGTGACTCTTCGGCAAAATCGCCGAGAGCCCCCGCCCCATTCCCCGCTTATCCGCGCCGCGCTTCCGCGCCACATCTTCGGTCTTGGCGTCAGCCACGTAAAGCCACCTCTTTCGCGAGTTCAAAGTACGCTCCCGCGCCGGCGCAGTTGGGATCATGATGCGTCACGGGCAGCCCGAAGCTAGGTGCTTCGGCTACGCGGACGTTCCGCGGGATGACTGACTCGAAGAGCAGTCCCGGAAAGTGTTTGCGAACCTCTGCCTCGACGTCCTCGGCGAGGCGCGTTCGACTGTCGTGCATCGTCAGAACCAAGCCGCCGATCGAGAGACGCGGATTGAGCTCGCGCTGGATCAGACCGACCGTGTCGAGCAGATCCGCCAACCCTTCAAGCGCGAAGTACTCGGTCTGGACCGGAACGATCACGCGATCGGCAGCAACCATCGCGTTGACGGTCAGCGGGCCGAGTGAAGGCGGACAATCAAAGAAGATGAAGCGGTACTTCGAGCGCAGCGGCTCGAGAGCGTCGTGGAGGATCTGCTCGGATCCGGCGACGCGCGGCAGCTCCACGTTCGCTCCGGCTAGATCGGGTGTCGAGGGCACGACGTCGAGGTTCTGGATCGATTCTGAGTGCAAAACCGCACTCGCAAGCGGAACATCGCCGATCAAAACGTCGTAAATCGACGGGGATTCGTGCTTGCTGAAGCCGACGCCGACGGTGGCGTTGGCCTGGGGGTCGATGTCCACCAACAGGGTGGGAAAGCCGGCTTCAGCGACGCAGGCGGCGAGATTGACGGCGGTTGTGGTCTTACCGACGCCGCCTTTCTGATTGGCGATCGCGTAGATCGTCGCTCCGGCTGAAGGCGAATCGGTCGCGGGAGGTTTGGCTGGGCTGTCTAAGTCGTTCATGCGGGGCGAAGCCTACGCGCGAAATCGGACATTCACGGGCATCGGAACGCGGAAAAGGGTGCATTTTCCGAGGATCGCTCGCTTTTGTAGCGGCAGGTCTCGCGATCTCGTGACGTTACGCCCGTAAAGGCTTGCGCAGTGCCGCACCAGGACGACGCGGGTACCCGTCCGGGCACGGTGATCGCTTCGTCGCGACGTAGAAATGGCGCCGGGCACTGCCTCGAAAAGGTTTGGTCGCGACTAGTTCTCCGCGTTCGAAGCCGATCAGCTCGGTCGCAGCGTCGGCGTCGGCCCGCTCGACGGGATCCGGATCGCCCTTCCATGCCACAAGCGACCCGCCGACACGCGCCAGGGGCGCCGCATACTCGACAAGGATCGGTAAGGCTGCGAGCGCTCGAGCGGTCACGACATCGAAGCTTTCACGCGCCTCACTGCCGACCGCGCTGTAATCCTCGACACGAGACCAGATGCACTCAACGTTCGGAAGTGCCAGCTCCCGTGCCAGGGTGGCGGCGGCCTCCATCTTTTTTCGGACACTGTCGACCAGCGTCACTTGTAACTCCGGACGAGCGACGGCGAGCGCTAGGCCGGGAAAACCCACACCGGCGCCGATATCCACCAACGTCCGGGCATCCCGAATCGCTTGAAGGTCTAAGCCGGAGAGACTGTCGGCAAGATGAATCCTTAGCGCGCCAGATACGTCACGAACTGCCGTCCCGGAGATTTCAAGCGAAACCGACCACTCGGTCAGACGCTGGAGGCGCTGGATCGTCGCGGCGTCGAACCCGTAGCGTTCCGCCAGCAGCTCGAGGAACCGCGTCTGATCGGACATCAGCCGCGCAACCTTGAGGCGTAAAACGTGAAACGGTCTCCATGCATCAGAGATTGCACGCTAGTCGACGAACTTCTACGGCGAACTGCCGGGAATCCGAGGAATTCGCGGCGGGAGACAGAAGACCGAAGAGAAAGGTTGGCTACGAGCCAACCGGCGTGACGACGATACGACGGTCTGGGTCTTCGCCGACGCTGTGCGTATCGATTTCTTCGTTCTCGATCAGGTACTGGTGCACCGAGCGGCGCTCATTTGAGGTCATCGGCTTCAGTTCAACCGCCTGGCCCGACGAGATGGCGTCCCGCACCGCGCGATCGGCGAGATCGAAAAGCTCCTCTTCGCGAGCGGCACGATATTCGTCGATGTCGACTGAGACGCGTCGCCGTTCCTCTGGATCGACGGCCTTGGCCGAGATCAGGTATGCGATCAGCTGAATCGCGTCGAGTGTCTGGGCGCGTCGACCGATCGCGAAGCCGAGATCGTCACCAGAAACATCGATCAAGATGTCCCGGCCTTCTTGGCTATACGAAATGTCCGCGTTGAGCCCGGCGCCGGCGAGAATGTCGGTGACGACGCTGGTGGCGAGTTCGGCCTGACGTGTGTCGTCTTCACGAAGTTCGATTGTTGTCTCTACATCTGTCATTTTCTTTATCGCCTTCGACCTGAGCGTTTCTTCTTTTGACGAGGTGGAGGTGGCGGTGCCTTGGCCGCAACGGCCGCTGCTTCGCTCCCGCCACTCGCGGATGCGACAACGGTACCGTCTCCGCTCGCCTCGGCGTCGGCGGCCGCGAGATCGCGCTTGCCTCGCAGGTGGCGAACCACGAACGACTGCCCCAGCGTCCACGTGTTTGTCGTGATCCAGTAGAGGATCAAGCCGGCGGGGAAGTTGAGAATGAACGGCACGAACAGGAACGGCAACGCCAGCATGATCTTGCGCTGGGTGTCGTCGGTGGTCGGGGTCAGAGACACCAGTGTCGATCCAAGCTGCGATCCGCAGTAGAGAACCAGCAGGATCGCGAGCTCGACACCCGTCGCCTTCGCAACAAGGTCGTTGATGAAGAGGAAACTCGGGTCGCCGGCGCGGATCTCGGCCTGAAGGCCCTTGTCCTGCAGGGCATAGAAGATCGCGATGAAGAACGGCAGCTGGAACAGCACCGGCAGACACGACGCCAGCGGGTTGATCTTGTGCTCCTTGAAGAACTTCATCAACTCCTGCTGCTTGCGCTGCGGGTCCTCCTTGTACTTCTCGTTTAGCTCCTTGATCTGCGGCTGGTACTGCTGCATGTGGAGCATGCTGACGATCTGCTTATAGGTCAGCGGGATCAACAGCAGGCGGACGATCACCGTCAGCACGATGATGCAAACGCCCCAAGGCAACCCGACCGGGTCGTGCAGCCAGCGCAGCAGATCGTCGAGCGGACCGATCAACCAGCTGACGGAATCCTTGATGATGTTCGCGGTGATCATCGAGCAGCCACCGTGTCCTTGTGCGAATGGTCACAAGGAGCACCGTGCGTGGCTTTGCGAAAGAGCTTTTGATCCTCCACGTGGTCAAAACCACCGTCGCTGAACGGGTTGCAGCGCAGCAGACGCCAGGCAGCAAGCACTGATCCGCGCGCGACCCCGTACTGCCCTACGGCGCCTACGGCGTAGGTGGAGCACGTCGGGTAGTAGCGACAGCGCGGCCCGATCAGCGGCGACACAAGCTTGCGGTACGCATATAAAGGCAGCAGAGCGACCGCGCGCAAGCTGCGCATCGGAAGGCTGGTCGGAGGCTGTGCCGGCGAGTCGTTCAAGGGGGTTCAGTGAAAGTTTGGTGCGCGAGCCGAGCCGGACTGGTTTAACGCTGTGCGGCTTCGGCCGGCTTCTGCGCGATCAATTCGGCGAGTGAGTCACGGACTCCCCGCATGCCGTCGCGGTCAACCAGCTCGACCGCGTCCGGACGCGCGAGCACGACGTAGTCTAGGCCCTCCTGGAGTTCTGACTCCAGCTCGGCGATCGCCTCGCGAATCGTGCGCTTGACACGGTTGCGTACGACGGCGTTGCCGACCTTGCGACCGACCGACACTCCGAGGCGCGGTGTGGCTTCATCGGCGTCACCAGCATCACCGCGCGCGAACGAGTACAGGACGAGATGCCTGTTTGCACGCGAACGACCCTGGCGATAGACGCGCTGAAACTCCGTACTGCGCGACAAGCGTCTGCCCTTGGCGCGAGAGCTAGCCAAGGTAGACACGGTTACGGCGTCAGCCGCTTGCGGCCTTTAGTGCGGCGGCGCTTGAGAACATTGCGGCCTGCCGTGGTGCGCATGCGTGAACGGAACCCGTGAACACGGGCCCGCTTGCGTCGTTTTGGCTGGTAAGTGCGCTTCATGACTTGATCGCGGGTCAGTATAGGGCGTGACGGACGTTCATCGAAACCGTTGACTCGCACGAGACGTTTTTGTGCGAGTTTGCGGCCTTCTTCTCAACAGCTGTCTGAATCCGGTAACAACCCTGCCGGACGTCGGTTATAGTCCGTCCATCGCCGCCCTAATCGGGCCTCGGGACGCGAATTTCGCCCCAGAAATTCGCGCCAGTCCGAGGGTGGCTTTCCTTACGAATACCTCTGAAGTTTGGACTTCCGCAATGGAGTTGGACCAGCTCTGGCTAAAAACCTGTGCCGTTTTTCGCGATCACGTCAGTGAAGACGTGTGCGATCTCTGGTTGGCTCAGCTCGAGCCGGTTGGTGTAACGGCGGGCGAGCTATTCCTCAGTGGTCCAGATCGTGCGCGTAGTTGGATTGATCTGAGGTACCGACGCGTGCTGGGCGAGTGCGCATCGCGCGCGGCGGGGTCAGACATCGTGATCACGTTGCTCGATCCGGGTGAAACGGCTCAGCACATCTCGCCGGCAGTCGACAACACGGCGACGGCCGCCGCCCAGGCTGCCGGCCGTGCCAGCTTCACGCCGCTCAACCCGCGTTACACGTTTGACCAGTTTGTAATCGGTCGCAGCAACCAGATTGGCCACGCAGCGACCCTTGCCGTCGCCGAACAGCCCGCTCAGGCATTCAACCCCCTCTTTATCTACGGCTCTCCCGGCGTTGGCAAGACGCATCTACTGCAGGCGATTGGGAATTTCATGAAGCGCGAAGCTCCCGAGCTTGCTGTGCGTTATATGACCGCCGAGGACTTCAGCTCTGTGTTTCGCAGCGTGCTGCGTGACGGTTCGATCGGCGAGTTCAAGGACGATCTGCGCGCCAGCGACGTCTTGTTAATCGACGACATTCAGTTTCTCCAGAACAAGACAAAGACAGAAGAAGAGTTCTTCCACACTTTCAACGCTCTATACGAGAGCGGCCGGCAGCTCGTGATCAGCTGTGATCGCACACCGCGAGAGCTCGACGCGCTCGCAGACCGGCTGCAGGCGCGTTTCGAATCCGGCCTCGTCGTCGAGATCGAACAACCAGAGCGAGCGCTCCGAACCGCGATCCTGCGTAAGCGCGCCCAACTCGACAACATCCCGATCGACGAACCCGCGGCGCTCGACCGGATCGCCGAACGCGCGCCGGCCAACGTCCGCTCTCTCGAAGGCGCCTTGATTCGCGTCAGCGCGTTCGCTTCGATGCGTCGCAGCCCAATTACTCCAGCGCTAGTCGACGAGCTGCTCGATTCGATTCATCCCCACACCTGCCGGCGTGTCTCCGTCACTCAGATCCAACAGGTCGTCAGTGACCATTTCGGATTGACGGTCGATGATCTACGTGGCCAAGGTCGCGACCGCCGGGTTTCGAACCCGCGGCAGCTTGCGATGTACCTCGCCTGCGAACTAACCGGAGAAAGCCTGCCGATGATTGCAGCTGCCTTCGAGCGCGATCACTCGACTGTCGTATACGCCCGCGACAAGGTCATAAAGGCCTGCGCCGAGGACGCTGGTGTCGCCTCAACTGCCGATAGGCTGCGAGAAGTCATCAACAGTGATCTGTCTGACCGGCCCGCCGCGTAGAAATACCGCGGGTTCATCCACAGCCCGACTGGCGGTTCGAGCGCGTAGATCCTCGATACTTAAGCCTTAGAGAGAAGATTCGACAAGTTGTCAACAACATCAACAGAACAACATCAACAGGAATCAACAGAATTGAATTCTTCGACATTGCGATTGACAGTTGATCGTGGAGTCTTTGTTGACGCTCTTGCGATTGTCGGGCGCGCGGTCTCGACACGCTCAATTATTCCGGCGCTAGCCGGTATCCACCTTCGCGCCGAGACAGGCGCGCTGACACTGACGGCTACTGACGGAGATGTCTCTATTCGTTCGAAGATTCCAGCAGCGGTGGAATCTGGCGGTGTAATCGTTGTGCCAGGCCGTCTGCTGGCAGACGTTGCGCGGCAGCTGCCGACCGGCGAGATTTCAATCACGGCGAACGAAACCGGCGTGATCGATCTGGAATGCGGATCCGCCTCTTTCAAACTACGGCTACTCGCGGCCGATGACTTTCCGCCGGTTCAACCACTCGAAGGTGCATTGGTTGAACTACCCGTCAGCCAGTTCGCCGAGACGATCGAGCAGGTCGCGAAGTCGGCTTCACGAGATGAGACGCGCCCGCACCTCACTGGCATCTTGATCTCGGTCGACGGCGACAAGCTGCGCGCCGTAGCGACAGACTCGTATCGCCTAGCCGTGCGCACCACGAAGATCGGCTCGCCATTGGCCGAACGGATTGAAGCGAACGTGCCTGCCCGGGCGTTGCAGGAGGCCGCTCGCGTCGCTGAGGGCGCGGAAACGGTCGGCATCACTCTGACCGACAGGCAGATCGCGTTCACCACCGGCGAGACACTGCTGGTATCGCGTTTGATCGACGGACAGTTCCCAGATTTTGAACAACTAATCCCCGATAGCTACGAACACATTCTCGACATCGATGTGTCTGAGGTGTTTGATGCGGTAAAACGTGTCAGCCTGCTTGCTCAACGCAACACACCGTTGAAGGTCGCGCTCAGCGATGGCGAGCTCGAGGTTTCGGCGCAGACCGCGGACATCGGTGAGGCTCGCGAGAGGATCCCGGCCCCGGACTTCTCGGGTGAACCGCTGGAGATTGGTTTCAACCCGGACTTCCTGCGCGAAGGTCTTGACAGCGCTCACACCGAGCGAGCGCGCTTCAAATTGATCAGCCCGTTTCGTCCTGGCCTGATCGTCGCCGGCGACGATGATGAGTTCATGTATCTCGTCATGCCGATCCGGCTGAACACCTGATCGCGCTGCCGGCGTAGACGGCCGGTCGATGATCGTCACTCGCCTTACTGCTCGTCACTTCCGAACCTACGCGCGGGTGGAGGTCCCGCTGGGTGGCCGCGTGACAGTTGTAACGGGCGATAACGGCGCCGGCAAGACGAACTTACTCGAGGCTCTTTATTTCGGTTGTGTTGGACGATCATGTCGGACGCGGGTCGACAACCAAGCGATCGAGTTCGATCAGTCTGTGGCTCGAGTCGAGGTCGATGGTCACGACGGCGAGGAGGATCACACGCTCGCCGTTGCGATCGACAAGACAGAGGGCAAGACGTTTTTCGCCGACGGCGCGAAGGTGGAGTCGATCGCCGACTTCGGCTGGCGGCCACCGACCGCTGTGTTTATGCCAGACCGGCTTGAGTTGATCAAAGGCGCCCCTGGTGCTCGACGCGCTCACCTAGATCAGTTCGTTGCGGCCCTCTGGCCTGGCCGGCGCGGAGCTCGACGCACGTACGTCGCTGCGCTCGCCCAGCGCAACGCTCTACTGACTCGCGGCGGCGGTGACGCAGAACTTGACGCATGGGATGTCGAGCTCGCACGCGCCGGGATCGAGTTGATGGCTGATCGCGTGAAGGCCGTCGACGAACTGACCGGCCGCTACTCCGAGATCGGCGTCGAACTCGGGCTCGTCGATCACCCGAACGTTCGCTATCGCCCTTCGGTCAAAGCAGCGAGTGTCGATGGTTTCGTGGCCGATCTTGCTGAGCGGCGCAGCGCAGACCGTGCTCGAGGCTTCTCGACGTACGGACCACACCGCGATGAGGTGGTCTTCTCGTTGGCCGGCCGCGATGTCAGGACGTATGGGTCACAGGGGCAGCAGCGGCTGTCACTGCTTTCACTTCTGTTGTCCGAGTGCGAAACGATCCTCGCAATCACCTCGCGACGGCCACTAGTGCTGCTCGACGACGTAATGAGCGAACTCGACGCCACACGCCGCCGCTTACTGGTCGAACGTGTTGAACGAGTCGGTCAAGTGATGATCACGGCGACTGAATCCGGACATGTTCCCGAGGGCACACCCGTCGACACGGTGATCGAAGTCGCTGATGGCGTGGCGACCGTTCACGAGCAGTAAGGCGCGGGCGTAGTCTGTCCTGATGACCCATCGCCGCGCGCCACTACCGATCGCTGACGCTCTCGCCGGGTTGACCGACGACATCCAGCCGCCGAGCGTCCTGGCCGATGTTCAACGCCACTGGCCCGAAGCCGTCGGCGAGACGATCGCGTCGTGGAGTACGCCGGTCGCCGAGAAGGCCGGAACGATCGTCGTCGAGTGTGACGATTCGATGATCGCGCACGAGCTCGAAATGATCAAAACAGAGCTGTTGACGAAGCTGTCTGAGCGGGTGAAAACGGGTGTTCCGCGCGACTTGAAATTCCGCGCGAAGTAGGCGTTTTGCAACGGCTTCGCCGGCCTACCGTAATCGGGTAGTCATAAATACGATTTATGGCTTAACCATGCGGGTTTGCGCAGGGCCGCACGGGGTAATTCCGACCGCTCTGGATGCTACCCTTCGGGTCATAGTTAATGGCTCTCTCGCAGGCCTGCGTGCCACGTGATTTCCGCTCATTTACCAGGCGCGTAGCGCAGGAGTACCAGGCGCGTAGCTCAGGAGCCCAAGTTGTCGGATCGGCCAACCGGCCTGATCCCCTAGGACCGATTCGGATTCGGTAGAAGGACCATCAAATGGCGGATTCGCCGATCGAGAACGACCACACGCTGGCACCGGCCAACGAGTCGGTTGAAGACAAAGCTAGAAAAGACAAAAACAAGGGCTCAGAGGACTACGGCGCTCAGGACATCACGGTCCTCGAGGGTCTCGAGGCGGTTCGCAAGCGCCCGGGTATGTACATCGGGTCGACCGGTCCGCGCGGTCTGCATCACCTCGTCTACGAAGTAGTCGACAACGCGGTCGACGAGGCACTCGCTGGCTACTGCGACGAGATCTTCGTCACGATTCGTCCCGACAACTCGGTTTCAGTTTCCGACAACGGCCGCGGTATCCCGACCGACATGCACGAGAAGCAAGGCCGACCGGCCGCCGAGGTTGTACTGACTGTTCTGCACGCCGGCGGTAAGTTCGGCGATGGCGGCGGTTACAAGGTCTCCGGTGGTTTGCACGGAGTCGGTGTCTCGGTGGTAAACGCGCTATCCGAAACGCTTGAGCTAGAGATTCACCGTGACGGCAAGATCTGGCAGCAGAGCT
The DNA here is from genome assembly GCA_049274915.1 of Solirubrobacterales bacterium. Taxonomy (GTDB): domain Bacteria; phylum Actinomycetota; class Thermoleophilia; order Solirubrobacterales; family JACPNS01; genus JACPNS01. The sequence goes on along the minus strand of JBASTN010000083.1, from coordinate 23,076 downwards.
ACGGCCGTGGTATCCCGCAGGGCGACCTGACGGTCACGGGCGAGATCAAGACGACGGGCACGACGGTGACGTTTTGGCCCGACGACGAGATCTTTGAGACGCTCGAGTTCGACTACACGACGCTCCAAACCCGCCTGCGCGAGATGGCTTTCCTGACGCGCGGTCTGAAGATCAGTTTGCGCGACGAGCGCGCCTCTGTGCGCGAGGACGTCTTCAAGTACGACAACGGCATCAAGGACTTCATCGAGTACCTGCACTCGACCGGCAGCAAAGAGCCGCTGCACAAGAAGATCGTTTACTTCCACGAGGACACCGCAGAGGAAGAGGTCGAGATCGCCCTACAGTGGAACGACTCGTACCAAGAGTCGCTGCTGTCGTTCGCTAACAACATCAACACGCACGACGGCGGTACGCACCTCTCTGGTTTCCGTAGCGCGCTGACACGCACAATGAACGCGTACGCGCGTAGTGCCGGCCTGCTCAAAGAGAAGGACAAGAACCTCGAAGGCGAGGACCTGCGCGAAGGCATCACGGCGATCGTCTCGGTCAAGTTGCAAGAGCCCCAGTTCGAGGGGCAGACCAAAGGCAAGCTCGGTAACCCGCAGATGGAAGGCCTCGTTCAGCAGGTCACCAATCGCAAGCTGTCTGAGTTCCTAGAAGAGAATCCGAAGGACGCGAAAGCCGTCCTCAACAAGGCGATCGACGCCAGCCGCGCCCGTGAGGCTGCCCGCAAGGCCCGCGACCTGACACGCCGCAAGAGCGCGCTCGAAAACTCGGCGCTTCCTGGCAAGCTCGCCGACTGTTCGGTAAAAGACCCACGTCTCGCCGAACTGTTCATCGTGGAGGGCGACTCCGCAGGTGGCTCCGGCAAGCAGGGTCGCGACCGCAACACGCAGGCCGTCTTGCCGCTGCGCGGAAAGATCATCAACGTCGAGAAGGCGCGCACCGACAAGGTGCTCGCCAACCTCGAGATTCAGGCCTTGATCACGGCGATCGGGTCGGGCATCGGTAGCGAGTTCGACATCGAGTCGCTGCGCTACCACAAGATCATCCTGATGACCGACGCTGATGTCGACGGCGCCCACATCCGCACGCTCGCGCTGACGTTCTTCTTCCGCCACACCCGCGAGCTGATCAACGGCGGTTTCGTTTATATCGCCAAGCCGCCGCTCTACAAGGTCAAGTCGGGCAGCACCGAGCGCTACCTCGAGAAAGACTCTGAGCTTGAAGAGTTTGTACTCGCCAACAAATGGGACAAGTTCAACCTCGTTGACCGCGATGGCGATGAGTTCAAGTTGACCGAGGCGCGTTGGACGCGTTTCTCGAAGCTGTTCAGGCAGCATCACGGGTGGTCGACGGCGATGCGCGCCGAACACGGCCACAACGCCGTCGAGTTTCTCGAGAAGACAAGCATCGTCGCGAAGCGGCTGACCGAGCCCGACGACATCGTCAAGTTTGCCAAGGGCGGCGAAAACGAAGGCAGCGTGCTGTCGGTTGAGTTTGTCCGCGAAGACCCGGTGCACCTGACACTCAAGAGCATCGAAACCTCGACCGGGCACGCGCAGATTCACACACTGCCGCGCTCGCTGTTCGAGAGTCGCGAGTTCCGCGAGTTCGTCAAGGTCCAAGAGACGTTGAAGGATCTGGTCGGCCAGCTGCCGATCGAGGTCGAGCTCGATGGAGCTTTCCAGAAGGTGACGTCCTACGAGGAGCTGCACACCAAAGTCATCGAGATGGCCGGCAAGGGCGTGCGTATCCAGCGCTTCAAGGGCCTCGGAGAAATGAACCCCGAGCAGCTCGCCGAGACCTCGATGAATCGCGAGACCCGCTCACTTCAGCAAGTAACGATCGAGGACGCGCTCGCCGCCGAGGAGATGTTCGCCACTTTGATGGGCGACAAGGTTGAGCCGCGCAAGGCCTTCATCGACGAACACGCAAGAGAGGCAGTGAACATCGATGTCTAGTCAGTCACCGCTAGAACCACAGCTAGAGGAGCGCACACTCGAAGACGAGATGCGCTCGTCGTACATCGAGTACGCGATGAGCGTGATCGTCGGGCGCGCGCTGCCCGACGTCCGCGACGGTCTCAAGCCGGTCCACCGCCGCGTTCTCTACGCGATGAATGACCTCGGTCTCAGCCCGAACCGCGCCTACCGCAAGTGCGCGTTCATCGTCGGTGAAGTGATGGGTAAGTACCACCCGCACGGCGACTCCTCGATCTACGACGCGCTCGCGCGTCTCGCCCAGGAGTTTGCGATCCGTGCGCCGCTGGTCGACGGTCAGGGCAACTTTGGCTCGATCGACGGCGACCGTCCGGCCGCGATGCGTTACACCGAGGCGCGCCTCGCTCGCGTCTCAACCGAGCTGCTGCGCGACATCGACGAAGACACCGTCGACTTCACACCCAACTACGACACGACCACGCTCGAGCCGACCGTTCTGCCGTCGCGCTTCCCGAACTTGCTGGTCAATGGCTCGACCGGTATCGCGGTCGGAATGGCGACGAACATTCCGCCGCACAACCTCGGTGAAGTGATCGACGCAACGATCGCCGTGATCGAAGACCCGGACATCGAGCTCGAAGGCTTGATGGAACACATCAAGGGTCCCGACTTCCCGACCGGCGCGGCGATCCTCGGCCGCGCCGAGATTCGCAACGCGTTCGCGACCGGTCGTGGCCGCGTGCGCATGCAGGCGATCTGTCACGTCGAACCGATCGGCCAGGGCAAGGAGGCGATCATCGTCACCGAGCTGCCCTACATGGTCCGCAAGGGCGGCGAAGACGGCCTGATCACGAAGATCGCTGGCCTCGTACGCGACAAGAAGATCTCCGAGATCTCCGACCTGCGCGACGAGACAGACCGCAACGGCATGCGGCTAGTGATCGAGCTCAAGCGTGACGCGATCCCTGAGGTCGTCAAGAACAAGCTCTTCAAGCACACCGCGATGCAACAGACCTTCGGCGTCAACATGGTCGCGCTGGTCGACGGTGTGCCGCAGCTGCTGAGTCTCAAGCAGGTACTGACTTACTACTTGGCGCACCAGAAAGACGTCATCACCCGGCGCACCAAGTACCAGCTGCGCAAGGCCGAGGCACGCGCACACATCCTCGCCGGCCTGCTGATCGCCGTCGCCAACATCGACGAGGTTGTCGCGCTGATCCGCGCGTCATCCGACCCGGACGTCGCGCGCAGCGGATTGATCGAGAAGTTCGAGCTTTCGCGCGAACAGGCGCAGGCGATCCTTGACCTACGTCTGCAGCGTCTGACCGCGATGGAGTCCGGCAAGATCCAGAGCGAGTACGACGACCTCGTCGAACTGATTAAGGAGCTGCGCACATTGCTCGGCGACGAAGAGCTGATCTACGGCGTGATCAAAGACGAGCTGCTCGAGATCCGCGAGGCCTACGCCGACGAACGGCGCACGATCATCACCGATCAAGAAGCCGACATGAAGATGGAGGACCTGATCGCCGATCGCCAGATGGTCATCTCGATCACCAACTCCGGATACATCAAGTCGCTGCCGCTCGACACCTACCGCTCGCAGAAGCGCGGCGGCGTCGGCATCAAAGGCATGGACACCAAGGACGACGACTACATCGAGCACCTGTTCATCAGCTCGACGCACGACTACTTGTTGTTCTTCACCAACCGCGGCAAGGTCTATCGCCAGAAGGTTTACGAGTTGCCCGAGATGTCGCGTACGTCCAAGGGCCGCGCGCTTGTCAACCTGCTGCCCTTGCGTGACGATGAACGCGTTCAGGCCGTGATCGCGACGCGCGACTTCAGCGAGGCCAAGTACCTCGCATTCGCCACCAAGAACGGGCAGGTCAAGAAGACCGAGTTCCTCGCCTACAACACACCGATCAAGGCCGACGGCATCATCGCGATCAACATTCGCGAAGACGACGAGCTCGTCGCCGTGCGTCTGACCACCGGCGACGACGACATCATCATGGTCTCGCGCTCCGGACACGCGGTGCGATTCAAGGAGGGGCAGGCGCGGCCGATGGGTCGCGACACCGGCGGTGTCCGCGGCATGAACGTCGCGAAGAAGGGCAACGAGGTGATCGCCATGGAAGTCGCCAAGGACGACGCCGACCTACTCGTCGTCACCGAGGGCGGCTACGGCAAACGCACCCAGATCAGTGAGTACCCGGTTAAGGGCCGTGGCACGATGGGCGTGCTGACGATCAAGCTGACCGACAAGAAGGGCGAGCTCGCGGCCGCACTGATCGTGCGTCCCGGCGAAGAGCTGCTGTTCATGTCGCAAGGCGGCATGGTCCAGCGCACGGCAGCCGACGAGATCTCGCAGTACAAGCGCGCCTCACAAGGCGTGCGCGTGATGAACATCAAGGACGACGACTGTGTAAGCGCGGTCGCCCCGGTGATGGAGAGCGACGCGGCCGACGCAAAGGTCGGCGAGATTGCTGCCGAGGTGCTCGACGGACGCACGGCCGGCATTCACATGGATCTCGTTGAGCAGCCCGAGCTCGAGGCCGCCGAAGCGGCGGCGGAAGCGGCCGAGGCTGCGGCGGCGGATGTTGCGGCGGATCAGGCGATGGCGGATGATGAATCGCCCGAGGACGCCGAGGATTAGCTAGGAGAGTTGGCGCCGGGAGAGGATCCATCCCCAGCTGGCGCTGGGGCCCCATCCTCTCCCGACACCAGCTGTGGCTAGGAGGTGCGGATCGGTGGGGGTCGCGAAGAGTGATGTCGACGACGCGATACGGACCGCCGACCGCATTGCGAAGCGGAAAACGGGTGCAAGGGTGACCCTTGCAGTGGAATCGCGCATAGGTATGGGGACCTAAGGCTTCGCGAGTTCGACCGAGTAGGTCGCGGCGTCCGGCTCCAGAAATCTCAACAGCGCCTCTGCTTCGCCGAGCAGTTCATCGGCATCCTCGCGCGACAACTTCTCAAACGGCCGCACGACGATGCTCGCCGCGTCGCGTTTGCGGTTCCAGCTCCAGGTGCCCTGCGAATGCTGTCGGCAGGACACTTTCATACGTGCGCGCTGAACAGCCTCGGCGCGGTCAGCTGTGCCGGGAACAATTGGACCGGACAGTTGGGTCCGGGTGCACCCCGTCGGGACATCCCGATGCCGTCGCCAGTGGTCGTGCCAAAGCTCCAAATGACTGGATGACCTAGAGGGAGTTTTGCCGCGCTCGCTGGCTTGGCGGCTACGCCTCGGCGTCGCGGACTTTTCCCGAAGCTCGGACTTCGTCAAGGTCAAGCCAATGAGGATTCAGTCCCTCTCGCTCTAGAAGTTCCTTTGTCGAGTCGAGCACATCGACCGCACTTTGGCCATCACCGAGTACATACCCGCGCGGTGGCGGGTCAGAATGATCTAGCCTGGCCACTCGGTAACCCTCTTCATCAGTTCGTGTGTCTCTTGATCTAGCCATTCAGGGATCCCCTCCGCGCCGCTCACACGTCTTGATATCAATGCTGCGTAAGTCGAGGCAATAATCTCGTGAGTGATCTCGCCCCGACGGTAGCCCGCGCGCCGGATGCGTTCAGCTATTCCTGCAGGTGCCATCGCAAGGTACTTACCCCAGGCACGGATGTCATCCTTGGTCGAGCGATCGATGCTGAGTGCGTGACCCCATTCGTGCCAGGCAACATCCGCAACCATCTCCGCAAATGACTGATCGTTCAATCCATCGTCGAGAGCGGGATGGGCGATGTTGAATAGGACAATCCGGAGTTTCGGAAGCCAAATGCCGAGGGCTTCGTCCAGATCCAATTCGTTTCCTGGGGCTAGCGGGACAGAGCCAGCGGACTTAAGCAACCGGCTTGCCGCCAACCCGAGGGGCTGGGTGCCTACATCCCACCGGCTTGCGCCGATGTTCACGAGCAACTCTTGGTGATCTGCCGGCAATTTCGACCACGCGAAATCAACGGTGTTCCGGGCGAGCTCCAGTCGCGAGTCGGTGCGCATCTAAGGAGCGCCGCAGCTCAATCCGGCAGATTGAGCTGCGGCAGCAGGCTACTTAGCCGCCGCGTAACGCTCGGCGACGACGCTCCAGTTGACGACCTTCCACCAAGCCTTGAGGTACTCGGGACGCACGTTCTTGTAGGTCAGGTAGTAGGCGTGTTCCCAGACGTCGTTGCCGAGCAGCGGGCTCTTGCCGTCGGTGATCGGGTTGTCCTGATTCGCCGTCGAGGTGATGGCCAGCTCTCCGCCGTCGAGTACGAGCCAGGCCCAGCCGCTGCCGAACTGGTTGACGCCGGCCGCTTCAAACTGCGTCTTGAACTCATCGAACGAACCGAACTTTGCAGCGATTGCCTCGCCGAGCTCGCCGTCGGGCTCGCCGCCGCCGTCGGGGCTCATCGACTCCCAGAACAGCGAGTGGTTGAGGTGGCCGCCGCCGTTGTTGCGCACCGGACCCTGCTTGTCGGCCGGCAGACTCGAGAGGTTCTTGACGACTTCTTCGATCGGCTTGTCGGCCCACTCGGTGCCCTCGAGAGCAGCGTTGGCCTTGTCCACGTAGGCCTGGTGGTGCTTGTCGTGGTGCAGGTGCATCGTCTCCTCATCGATCGTCGGAGCGAGGGCGTCGTGTGCGTAGGGAAGGGCGGGGACTTCAAAAGCCATGGTCGATTCCTCCGTAGGGGATGGTGTTACTCAAAGTCTTCGCGCTGATCCTATATCCGATCCCGCCAATCGGGATCGGGCGCGCGACCAAAACGCGTCAGGCTGCAGCTTCGTGCGGCAAAACGCCCGGGCCGGCGCCGGTGTCGGACTGTGCGGCTGCGGGCACATAGGGCCGCCACGAGCTTGGGATCGTCGGACTGGCGACATGGATGAAGATCGTGGCGTGCGGCGCCCGTGGATGGGAGCGGAGCTTCATGCCGCACTGGCTAACTGAGCGGTCGCCCTTGCGGCGGTTGCAACCCGCACAGCAGGCGACGACGTTCTCCCAGCTCGTATCGCCGCCCTTCGATCTGGGCACGATGTGATCGACCGTCAGCGACCCGCGCTTGCCGCAGTACTGGCACTCCCATCCATCGCGCGCGAAGACGGCGCGGCGGGTGATCTTGCGGCGGAACGACTGGTACGGAATGCGCACGTAAGTGCGCAGGCGGATCACGCTCGGACGGGTCATCGAAAGCTTCTCGGCGTGCAGCTCGAGGCCGGCCTCGTCGATCACTTCGGCCTTCTCTTTGAGGATCAGGACGATCGCGCGACGGACGGTGCAGACGTTGATCGGTTCGAACGACGCGTTGAGCACGAGCACCCGGCCAGAGAGCGCGCCGCCGACAGCGTTGGCGGTCTGAACCGTTGGTGGCGGGTCAATCTTGACCTGACTCAGCCCAGTTTTGGGCGCAAGAGAGGTAGAGGCCGTGAAACCGTTGGTCTCCGACCTGGAGAGCCCGTACCGCTCGCCGGACTCCACGGGATTGCTCCGCAGGTTGGGCGCTGCCTTGCTGGCCATCGGTGATTCGCAGTGTAGAGCCTGCGGGCGTCGGCAACGACGTTTCTGGCGGGTTGTCTAAACCTCGTGGGCGGGGAACGAGCCGAGCACGCGAATCGTCTTGACCTTGTCGCGAATCGCTTCGATTGCATCGGCTACTCGCTCCTCCGAGGTCGAACCATCGAGGTCGACGAAGAAGAGGTAGTTGCCCAGCTGCGTTCGCTCGGGGCGCGACTCGATCTTGCTGAGGTTGACGGAGCGGTAGGCGAACTCAGAGAGGATGCTGACGAGTGCGCCAGGTGAGGTGTCGTTGAACCCCGAGAAAACGACCGAGGTCTTGTGTGTCGCCTGCGGCTCGGTTCCCAGCCAACCGGCGTCGAGCTGTTGTTTTGCGAGCCAGACGAAGCGGGTCCGGTTGCCGACGACGTCTTCGATCTCGCTGTCGATGACCACCCCGCCGTAGCGCTCGGCGGCAATTCGCGAACCAATTGCGGCGTGGCCATCGGCGCGCACAACGGCGTCGCGTACGGCCTCCGAAGTCGAAGCAACCTGCACACGCTCGGCACCGGCGAGTCGCTCAGTGATGTAGCCCGAACACTGAGCCAGCGCCTGTGGGTGCGACGCGACCGTCGAGATCTTCTCGGCCTCGACCTGTTCAGCGGCGATCAGGCAGTGATGAACGGGCCACACCAGCTCACCGACGATCAGCGTTTCGGGTGTCTCGTGAACCAGGGCGTCGAGCGTCTCGGTGACTGCGCCTTCGACCGAGTTCTCGATCGCGACGAACGCCGCGTCGGCGACGCCCTGTTCGACCGCAAGCACGACTTCGCGGTTGGTTTCGGCCGAGACCAGCACGACCTTGTCGCCGGCGTCGCCGAGTGCCGATCGCACGGCTTCTTCGCTGTGTGTGCCGGGCGGTCCGAGGAAGGCGATCGTCGCGGGACGAATGCCGTCGCCGGGCAAGGGAGCGTTCATCCGCCTGAGCTGCCGGTGGCGGCCGGGGGTTGTTGAGACTCAGAAGACTGCGCCTGGCGTTGCGGATTGGCCGGTGAAGCTGTCGGGGAGGATGTGGTCGGGGCGGCTCCTGGTACCGAAGACGAGGCTTCCGTGCGCGGCGGCTGCGGCGGTGGACCGGGCGGTGCCGGCGCGGTCGGGACTGCGAATGCAAGCTCGACGACCTTGCGCTCCTCGGGCGACAGGTCGATGTCGGACTGGCGATCGACTAGCTGTTTGACGTAGAGGTGTGAGTGATTGCGGTGCAGGATCGCTGAGAGCACGACACCGGTTCCATGCTCGTCGAGCAGCGCAACCGAGCTGGACTGGCGTCCGGACATCTCGTCGTAGGCGTCGTAGCGAAGCATCGCGGTGTGGGCGACCGCGCCGTCTAGTCGATTTTCAACCTGCGACATGCGGGCATCAAGCCGTTCACTGGCTTCGTCAATCCAGTCGCGTAGCGCGACGAACTCGCGCTGCATGCTCGCGGCGTGGGCGACGACGTCGCGTTCGTCACCACCGATCACGATCTTCTGGGCACGTCGGACACGGCGCAGACTCCAGATGAGCCAGAGCAAAAGCAGCAGCGAAAGCGTGCCGGCACCGGCGGCACCCAGGGCGAACCAGTCGTATGCACCATCAGGTGAGCTCATCCGACTCAGCCTACTTGCCGCGCACGCGGCAGCGCTCGGGCAGCGCCTTTGACGGGCTAGAACTTGACGGAGAAGCTCTGACTGTTGTTGTCAGTGTTCTCTTCGCCGGGCACGCGCCGCACGTCGACCTTCAACGTCGCAGTCGAGCCTGCCGCGGGTGTGCGGGTCAGCGGAATCGTCACCTTCTTGGTCTCGCCGGCGGCAATCTTGGCGATCGTGTCACGCAGTGGGATTCGTGGGCCGGCGCCGCTGATTGTGACCGTGACGACAACTTCGGTCTCGTCATTCTCGCCCTGATTGGTCACGTCGACGGCGATCGAGCGCGCACCAGAAAGTGAGACTCCGTCGGCCAGGACGCTGCCCGAAGGTTGCGCGCTGACGCCGGTGATGCTGGTGCCGTGCAGGCCTGGGGCGACCGGGGTGTCGGAACCGCTGCCGCCGCGCGCGCGGTCGAGGATGTCGCTGACGATCGCCGGATCGAGCCAGTCGAGACTGGGCAAGAACTGGCTTGAGGGCGGCTTGACGCCCTCGATCTTATTGGTCTTGATCGCATCGGCCATGTAGGCGTAGGCGCGCTGCGAGTAGATCACGTCGGAGGTGAGGAAGTTCTGCATGTTCGCGGCGATCTGCTCGCTGGCGGTCTCGGGATCTTGGTCGCCGAGTGCCTGCCCGATCTGCTGCGAGATCTGCGTCAGACCGTCGCGCCTGAATTCAAGCGTCTCGATCAGGTAGCGCTTGGCCTCGTCCATCTCGCCTGGTGCGTCGACGTTGCCCGCCTGGCGCACCAGCTCCGAGCTCAGTGAGCGCTGCTCGTTGATCGACGTCTCGATCTCGGTCGCGCCGGACTCGCCGGGACTGCGCACAAGGTTGAAGAAGTCTCGCGAACTCTGATTCGACTGCGTGATGATCGAGTTCGATTGGTTGACGAAGTCCTTGATCCCGCGCTCTTTGGCGGCGCTGGCACAACCCTTGGCGAGAAACACGATCAGGATCAGAAACAAGATCACGCCACCAGCTGCGATTGCGCGGCGCTGGATCACTTGCTGGTGGGGGTCCGTTTCGCGCGGTTGCCCACTGCGGCGTGGATACGCCCGCTCGGTTGGGGAGCTGTCGGTTGGGGGGTTGGGTGTCATAAATCGCCCTCTGCAGAGGCGAGGATCGTAACGAAAGTATGTCTTGTTTAACGGCTGGATTCCCGCTTGCAGCGGGCTGTGCAGGCGTAGACGGCGACGGCGAGAACTATCTAGTCATGGGAATCCGCACCCAGACGCTACGCGGTGCCGTAATGGGCGGCGGTGTGCCGACGCGCACACCGGCCCGTCTGCGCGATCGCTTTGAGCTGCTTGTGCCGCTCGGCAGTGGCGGTTTTGGCACGGTTTGGGAGGGCTTCGACATGCTCTTGGAGCGGCCGGTGGCGATCAAGGAGTTGCCGATCAACGGCGAACTCTCGGACGCCGGTGACGCGATGCGAGAGGCGCGTGCGACGGCGCGGCTGAATCATCCGACGATCGTCTCGCTCTATGAGATCGTCTCCGAGGCGGATCGCATCTACATGATCAGTGAGCTCGTGCACGGCAGCACGCTCGACGAACTGATCGACGAGGGATTGCTTTCGGATCAGGACTGCGGACGAATCGGTTACGCCCTGTGCGAGGCACTGGCGCACGCGCACTCGCACGGAGTTGTTCACCGTGACGTCAAGCCGGGCAACGTGATCGTCACCGACGAGTGGCTAAACGGCGTCTCTGGTTGGCGTGCACAACCGGCGAAGCTGATGGATTTCGGCATCGCGAGCATCGTTGACAGCGAGACCGGGCACGGCCCGCATGCCGGGTCGCGCGGCTATGTCTCGCCCGAACAGGAGGCCGGCGATGCTGCGAGCCCGGCGTCGGACGTTTACTCCCTCGCGCTTGTGTTGTTCGAGTGTCTGACCGGGTCAGGGCCCGGCCGCGGGCGACACGGGCGACTCGTGCGCGTTCGCCAGGACCTTCCGGTCGGCCTTGCCGAGTGCATCGATCGTTGTCTGGAGCTCGATCCGCTGATACGGCCGGGGCTTGCCGAGCTCGAGAAGGAACTCAGCCTCGCGCTGCCGCATCTTTCCGAAGACCTCGCTGTGGGCGGGTTCTTCGCGCGCAGTGCAGCTCGGGTGCGGCGGATGTTTGGGTCCGAAGCCGAGGCGCCTCCTGCGCTGGTTGGCGACTATCCACGGTCGCCGTGGGTGATGCGCGTCGTCTGCGGCGCTGTTGCCGCAGCGGCCTCTGCGGCGACGATGGCCGCTGCCGGTTTGACGGTGCAGCCCGCGCCGCTGACGGCCGCGGCAGCGATCGCTGTGGCGATGCCGTACTTCGGCTGGAGCGTGGCATTGGCGACCGGCGCGATCGCGCTGTCGGTCGAGGGCCAGCCGGGCTCAGGACTGATCCTGATGATTCCGGCGCTCGTGGCATTTATCGCCGCGGTTCGCCCGGCGGGTCGGTTGCTAGCGGGAGCGATCTGGGGCGTCGCCGCGTTTCTTTGGACCTCGGCACTACAGGCGATCAGCGGTCAAGCGATGGTTGTCTCGCCGCTGGTTGATCTGCCGGCCGCCGCTGATGCTCGCGAGAGCGTGTCGGGCGCGGCGGAAATGCTCGGCGCGCTTGCACAACCCGTTTATGCGGCCTCATCGGGGCTTTGGGCGCTGGTCGCGGTGATCTCGCTGGTGCTGGTGGCGAGGCGTTCGACCCTACCCTGGTGGGCCGCTCTCGGTGTCGTCGCGATCGCTGGCCAGATGGCCGTCGCGCAGGCACTGGAGGCGTCACTGCCTCCCGTGACGGTCGTGGCGGCGATACTGACGCTGATTTCATCGCTTTTCGCGGCTGCGGGCGCGCGCCGTCTCGGTAGGGTTTTTGGGCAGCAGGAGATCGATCCGCGCGCTGTCGCCTCGTTGGTGCCGCCGCTGCGCTGATTCGCGGTTACGACCGGTCGGACTATTTACGTGAGCTTTCTCAAGAATCTCGAATCCAAGTTGGAACAACTCGTCGAAGGCGGCTTCAAGAGTGCCTTCAAGAGCGAGGTGCAGCCGATCGAGCTCGCGCGCAAACTTGCGCGTGAGATGGACGGGCATCGTGCCGCCTCGGTTTCACGCACTTACGCGCCCAACGACTTCACGATTTATCTCTCGCCGGCCGATCGCGATCAGTTCTCGCACTACGAGGATGGGCTGTCGCGAGAGCTTTCGCTGTTTTTGCTCGAGCACGCGCGTAAGCGCGGGTATTCGCTGGTGAGCAGGCCGGTCGTCAAGTTGGAGACCGACGATCGTCTCGACCTCGGGCAGTTTGGGATTCAGGCACGTCTAGCCGACGTCCCCGCCGACCAGTTGGCAGAGCAGCCATCCGAGCAGTCGGGCCACACCATGGTCTACAGCGCTCGCGACCTCGAGGCGCCCGCGCGCAACATTCCGGCGCCGGGTCTGGCGGCGACACCGAGCGCGGTGATCGAAGTGGGCGATCGACGCTTCGCGCTGACCCCGCCGGCAACCGTGATCGGCCGTGGCCGCGAAGCCGACATCAAGCTCGACGACCCGAACATCTCGCGCCGGCACGTGCAGTTCAGCGTCGACGGTGGACAGTGGCTGGTCAGTGATCTCGGCTCGACCAACGGGACGCGTCTGCACGGCCAGATCATCGACCGGGCCGAGCCGCTGCGTTCTGGCGACACGATCCAGGTCGGAAATACCTTCCTGACGTTCGTGCTGGAGTAGGGAGCCGCAATGGAAGAACCCGTCGCAGTAGCGCTGAAGTTCGTCTTCGTGATCTTGCTGTTTCTGTTTGTGATCTGGGTCGTGCGCAGTTCGTCACGCGATCTGGCCGGTGCCTCGGAGATCGAGTTCGATCCGCTGCTGGCCGGCGGCGATGAGAACGCGCCGATCGACCTGCGCCGCGGCGTTCACCCGCGGCTGGTCGTGGTGGCGGCGCTCGGCTACGACCCGGGCAGCGCATTCGACCTGATCGGCGGCCTGACGATGGGTCGCGACAAACCGGCCGACGTGATCATTGAAGACCCGTTCGCTTCGGCGCGTCATGCGCGGATCGTCGCGCGCGGTCCTTATAACTTTGTCGAAGACCTGGGCTCCACTAACGGCACGTTCCTCAACGGATCGCGCGTCACCTCGGCGCAGCGACTATCTCCCGGCGACAGGATCACGATTGGCGACACCGACTTTCGATATGAGGAATAGATCCTGGTGCCGGCGATGACAATCCGCGTAGCCGACTTTGCCGCCAAGTCCGATGTCGGTCGCGTGCGTCGGGCAAACGAGGACGCCTATTACGTGCGCTCGCCGTTGTTCGTCGTCGCCGACGGGATGGGTGGCGCGCAGGCCGGCGAGGTCGCTTCGAAGATCGCCACCGACGCGTTCGCCTCCGGCCTCGATGAATCGTTGGCGCCGGAGACGCGAATGGCAGCCGTCGTCAAAGCGGCGAACCTCGAGATTCACACCCAGTCAAACACCGACGCCTCAAAGCAGGGGATGGGCACGACGCTGAGCGCCGTACTGCTCGGCGATCAAGAGTTGACCGTTGCCCACGTCGGCGACAGCCGCGCATACCGCCTGCGCGAAGGCGAGTTGACGCAGTTGACTCGTGACCACTCGCTGGTCGGTGAGATGGTCCGCCGCGGTGCGATCACGCCGGCCGAGGCCGAGGTTCACCCGCAGCGCTCGATTCTGACGCGCGCGCTTGGCCCGGAGCCCGACGTCGAGGTCGACACGCTTTCCTATCCGGTCAAGCCCGGCGACATCTATCTGCTCAGCAGCGACGGTTTGACCGGCATGGTCGATGACCGGCAGATCGCCGAAGTCGCCGGTTCCGGCAAGTCAATGAGCGACATCGCCGACGAGCTGATCCGACGCGCAAACGACGCGGGTGGCGTTGACAACATCACCGTCGTCGCCTTCAAGGTCGGGCAGGTCGGTGAGGCGACCGCGACCACCGACCAGCCCAGCGACCAGTCGAGTGATCAGACCAGCGATCAACCGGTCACCGAGATCGGCTCGGACACGATCGTCGGCGCTGCCGCGGTGGTCGCCGGTGACGGTGTCGAACTCAAGACGCCGGACGCGGCCGGGGTCGGACCCCAAACTGCAGCCGGTGGTGGCAACGGACACGTCTCGACTGATGATCGTTCGGCACGTGCGGCGTCACGGCGACGTGCTCAAACTCGTCGTCCACGCCTCTGGCTTGGCGTCGGATTCGCCGTACTCGTGCTGTTTTTGGCGGCCGGTGGTGCTTTGGTGGCATCGCTGAACATCTACTTCCTCGGCGTCGACGAGCATGGACTGGTGACTATGTACCGGGGCCTGCCGTACGAGGGTCCGCTCGAGGTCAAGATGTACACCAAGGACTACGTTTCGACGGTGCCGGCATCCGATCTGACCGCGCCGCAACGCGCCGGGATTCTCGACCACACACTGCGCACGCGCGGTGATGCGGAGGATCTGATCACGCAGATCGAACGCGGCCAGACCTCTACCGGCGGCCCGTAGCGATCGTCGCGCGACGCCAATGTTGAGCGCCCGCAATCGCGAACTGTTTGGACTGATCCCGGTCGGGCTAGCTGTCTCTGCCGGGTTCGCTGCCGTGTTGATTGCGCGTGGCACCGAAGTCAACGACCTGACAATCACTTACGGCGCAGTCTTTCTGATGCTCTGTGTGGCGGGACATTTCTTCATCCGCCTGCGGCTTCCCGACGCCGACCCTTACATCTACCCGATCACCGCGGCGCTGGCGGGCGTCGGCATCGTCACGGTCTACCGGATCGATCCGGAGCTCGCGCGCGAGCAGGCGCAGTGGTTCATCCTTGGATTGATTTGCTTCGCTGGCACGATCGTGGTGCTGCGCGATCTCAGTCTGCTTGCGCGTTATCGCTACACGATCGCCGCAGGCGCACTGCTGCTGTTGATCATGCCCCGGCTGACCGGCGGCGTCCAGAACGGCGCCTACTTGCAGATCGATCTTGGGCCGGTGGCGTTTCAGCCGGCCGAGCTGGCGAAGATCGCCGTGGTCATCTTCATCGCGGCCTACCTTGCTGACACGCGAGAGTTGATGGTCACTTATGAGAAACGCTTTCTCGGAATCTCTCTGCCGCCGCTGCGGTACTTCGGGCCGATGCTCGTGGTCTGGGTGGTGGCGATGATGCTGCTCGTCTTCATTCGCGATCTCGGTAGCTCGGTGATGTTCTTCGGGGGGTTTCTCGCGCTGGTCTATGTCGCGACGGGGCGGGTCAGCTACTTCGTGATCGGGCTAGGGATGTTTGTGCTCGGCTTTTTGTTCTTCGAGAGCACGGTCGGGCACGTTGGTGCGCGCGTCGATATCTGGCGCGACCCGTTGGATCCGCAGCTGTTCGGCGCCGAGGGCGGGTCGTACCAGATCGCGCAGGGGCTGTTCGCGCAGGCCGACGGTGGGTTGCTGGGCGTCGGAATGGGCGAAGCGCTGTTGCGTGCCGACGGGGTGTCGATTCTACCTGCGGCACAGACCGACCTGATCTATGCGGTGATCGTCAACGAACTCGGGTTGATCGGCGCAGTGGCGTTGTTGATGGTCTATCTGATGTTCATCGAACGCGGTCTGAAAACGGCGATGATCGCCAGCGATCCGTTCGCAAAACTGTTGGCTACCGGGCTCACCGCCGTCTTTGCACTGCAGGTCTTCGTGATTGTTGGTGGCGTGACCAAGGTGATTCCGCTGACCGGTGTGACGCTGCCGTTCGTTTCCTACGGCGGCAGCTCGATCGTCGCGAACTTCATTCTCGTGGCGCTGTTGATGTCGGTCTCGAACCAGGCACGGCGTGAGCAGAAGCTCGGCGGGGTGGTCTGATGCGCGGCACGATGAACCGGTCGATTCGCCGTGTTTTCTGGGGCGTGGTCGTGCTTTTTGCGCTGCTGCTGGCGTACACCGCACGCTGGAGCATTGTCGAAGCGGACGACCTGCGACAGAACTCTTTGAACAAGATTCCGCTACTGCGCGAGATGCGTGAGCCACGCGGACCGATCCTTACCCGTGGTGGCGAGACGATCGCGCGCAGCGTGCGACGCGGCCGCGGTGAGGACGCGATCTATGAACGGCGTTATCCGCGGGGATCGCTGTTCGGTCATCCCGTCGGCTACTCGTACTCGTCGCGCGGTTCGGTCAGCCTCGAACGGTTTTACGACGACGAGCTAGTGGGCCGACGCGAGGAGTTCGTGTCGGTGCTCGACAGCCTGCTCGGTCGGCAGCGCGAGGCGAAGACGATGCTGACCGCGCTCGACGAGCAGGCCCAGCGCGTCGCCGGGCAGTCGCTGGCGGGGCGTGCCGGTGCGGTCGTGGTGATCGAGCCGCGGACAGGAAAGATCCCGGTCTACGTCAGTGTCCCCGGCTACGACGCCAACGATGTGCGGACCGAGCAGGGCTTCGCCGCGCTCAACGATGACAGCGGCGAACCGCAGCTGGTCGATCGCGTTTCCCAGGCGGCGTACCCGCCGGGCTCAACCTTCAAGGTCGTGACTGCGACGGCCGGGCTCGATTCAGGCGCGTTTCAGCCTGACAGCGTGCTCAACGGCAAGTCGCCACAGGACTTCAGCGGGACGCCGCTGGCTAACTCCGGAGACCGGAGCTTCGGCGACATCTCGCTGACAACCGCGTTGACCAACTCGGTCAACACGGTCTGGGCGCAGGTCGGCGAACAGGTTGGTGCCGACACGATGATCGAGTACATGAAGCGCTTCGGGTTTTACGACAAGCCGCCGATCGACCTGCCGGCCCGCCAAGTCGTCGCCAGTGGCTTGCGTTCGGGAGGAGACCTGTTGCCCGATGACACCTCGATCGATGTCGGACGTGTCGCGATCGGTCAGGAACGGCTGGCGGTCACGCCGTTGCAGATGGCGACCGTGGCGGCGACTGTCGCCAACGGTGGCGTGCGTGTGGCTCCGCACATCGCCGACGAGTTTCGTGACCGCGTCGGCCGTCGAACCGACGAGATCAAGACCGATCGGGTCGAGCGCGTGATGAAGGCGACGACGGCAAAGCAGCT
This sequence comes from Solirubrobacterales bacterium, assembly GCA_049274915.1. Lineage (GTDB taxonomy): Bacteria > Actinomycetota > Thermoleophilia > Solirubrobacterales > JACPNS01 > JACPNS01. The sequence goes on along the minus strand of JBASTN010000083.1, from coordinate 5,970 downwards.
CAACGAGATGATGCAGAACGTCGTCAAGGAAGGCACCGGCACCGCCGCGGCCCTTGCGGGGATCAATGTCGCGGGTAAGACGGGCACGGCCGAGACGCGTGGTGGCGCGGCCAACCAGGCCTGGTTCATTGGTTTCGCACCCGCCGTGCGACCGCGATATGCGATCGCCGTGACGATTCAGGAAACCACCGAGCAGGGTGGTACGGTGGCGGCGCCGATAGCGCGAGACGTTTTACAGAGCCTTTTGCGCTGATTCGGCACCTTCACATTGATACTGCGACATTGATACTGCGATGAGCATTTTGCAACCCGGAACATTGATCGATGGCCGCTACAAGGTCGTCCAGGGCATCGGCTCCGGCGGGATGGCCGAGGTCTATCTCTGCGACGACCAGCACCTCGGTCGCAAGGTCGCACTGAAGGTGATGCACGCGAGCCTCGCCGCCGACCCGCAGTTCGTCCAGCGTTTCGAGCGTGAAGCACAGGCTGCGGCCGGCCTGCAGCACAAGAACGTCGTCAACGTTTTCGATCGCGGCCACGTCGAGGGCATGTACTACATCGCTATGGAGTATCTGCCCGGGCGATCGCTCAAAGACGTAATCAACGCGATGGGCGCACTCGACCCAAAGCTCGCGATTCACCTCGCGCTGCAGTTGTTGGCGGCAGAGAAGTTTGCTCACAGTCGCGGCATCGTCCACCGCGACATCAAGCCGCAGAACGTGATGATCGACGACGAATGGAACGTCAAGGTCACCGATTTCGGGATCGCGCACAACCCCGTAGCCGGAGATGTGACGCAGACCGGTCAGATGATCGGCACCGCGCAGTACATCTCGCCCGAACAGGCGCAGGGCAAGCCCGTCAGCGCTTCGAGCGACATCTACTCGACCGGCGTCGTGCTGTTCGAGATGCTGACCGGCCGGGTTCCGTTTGACGGCGAGTCGTCGGTCGCGATCGCGCTCAAGCACATCAACGAGCAGCCGCCGCGCCCGGCCGCGCTGAACCCGGGTGTGCCTGCATTGCTCGACGCGGTCGCGATCAAGGCGATGGCGAAATCGCCGGTCGAGCGCTTCGCGAGTGCCGATGAGTTCATCGCCGCGCTCGAGCACGCACGCGACAATCTTGGCGCTCCGGCGGGCATGACCGAGGTTCGCGCCGCGCCGACGGTCGTCACCACCCAGGCGGCACCTGCCGCACCGGTCGCCGACAACACCAAGCGCAACTGGATCATCGCCGCCTGCGTCGTTGGCGCGCTGCTGCTGGCAGCGCTGCTGTACTTCTTGCTGGCGGGGGGTAAGGAAGCCGTGCCAAACGTGGTCGGCCGCTCCGCCGGCGACGCCCGCTCGCGCCTGGCCGAGGCCGGATTCCAGAGCGAAGTCTTCACGCAGGAGAACGCAGCGCCGGTCGGCGAGGTATTCAGTCAGAGCCCCAGCGGTGGCGCAAAGGCGAAGGAGGGATCGACCGTGATCCTCAACGTCAGCGCCGGGCCGGGCAAGGTGACGATGCCCGACGTCGAGGGTCTCACGCGTGAGGAGGCCGAGCAGCAGCTCAAGGGCCTGGGGCTGAAGGTGAGAGCGCGAAGAGAGTTCTCGACAGAGGTGCGCAAGAACCGTGCGACGCGGACGGTTCCGACTTCGGGCGACCAGGCCGAGCGCGGTAGCGAGGTCGAGCTTTACCTGAGCAAGGGCGCCAAGCAGGTTGATGTTCCGGACGTCGTCGGGTCGGACGTCGAACAGGCGACCAAGACGCTTGAAGATGCCGGATTCGAGGTCGACACGACCGAAGAGGATTCGAACAAGCCCGAGGGCGAGGTAACCGCGCAGAAGCCCGCCGGCGCGACCAAGGCCGACGACGGAGCGACGATCAAACTGACAGTTTCCAGCGGCCAAAACGATGTGCCCGACGTGACGGGGCTCAGCGAGTCCGACGCAGTCCAAGAGCTCGAAGAAGCAGGCTTTGACGCCGATGTCACGCAGGTCGATGTCGAGAACGAACAAGACGACGGCAACGTCGTCGCGCAAACTCCGCAGAGCGGAGCACTGAAGGTCGGATCGACCGTCTCGATCGAGGTCGGCGTGTTCACCGCCGCGCCGTAGCGCCGCGTGCGACAACTCCCCAGGCGAGTTGGTCGTCCGACAGGCTTTAATACGGGCATGATGCTGCTCTCCCCCCTGCGATGTCACCGGTGACCTTCAATGGCTGATCCGCGCCGTGTGTTGCTGCTTGCCGGTGGACGCTCTAGAGAGCGGGATGTTTCGCTGGCATCTGGTGAGGCGGTTCGCGTTGGCTTGGCCGAGCGCGGTCACGACATCACCGCCGTTGAGATCGATCGCAGCGGTCGCTGGTTTCGCGTTCCCAAGTTCGGCGGCGACGGTGCCGCGAACGAACGCGAGCCACTGGCGCTCACCCCGGGCTCGGGAGCACTCGACGCCGAAGTCGTGTTCCCGGTACTGCACGGGCCCTACGGCGAAGACGGGACGGTGCAGGGTCTGCTTGAGTCGCTCGATGTGCCCTACGTCGGTTCGGGTGTCGCTGCTTCGGCGGTTTGTCTCGACAAGGTTCTGTTCAAAGAAGTCGCCGGTCGTGCGGGCATCCCGCAGGTCGACTACGTCGCCGTCGAGGCCGACGACTGGAACGCCGACGAGTCGCGACGCGACGCGTTGCTCGGTGCGGCTGCCGCGCTCGGCTTCCCGAGTTTCGTCAAGCCCGCAAGACTCGGCTCAAGCGTCGGCATCTCACGTGTCGCGAGCGCAGGAGATCTCGAAGCGGCGATCGAAATTGCTTTGGGGTACGACCCGCGTGTGATCGTCGAAGCAGGTGCCTCCGGCGACGAGATTGAGTGCTCGGTACTCGGCAATCGCGAGCTCGACGTGTCGCAACCGGGCAAGCTCGAGTTCGACGGTGACTGGTACGACTTCGAAGCGAAATACGCCGCGGGCGGGATGCGGTTGATCGCGCCGGCACCACTCTCAGAGTCGCTGGAGATCGAGCTTTGTTCACTGGCGGCCAAGACCTACCGAACCGTTGGTTGCAGCGGCATGGCGCGTGTCGACTTCTTCGTCGACGGCGATCAGGTGTTGGTCAACGAGATCAACACGATCCCCGGCTTTACGCCGACGAGCGTCTTCGCAAAGTTGTTCGAGGCGTCGGGCATGCCGTACGGCGAACTACTCGACAGGCTGCTCGAGCTGGCGATTGAACGCCACGCGCAAACGCGCAGTTTCAGCTTCTAGATACGGCGCGGCGAAGCTGGCGCCCCACGCCACGAGCATTATCGCCGCAGCGAAAACTCTGAAATATGCGCGCGACCGCTTGCCGGCAACTTCGTGATCCAGACCATGAAGTAACGCATGTCGGCCGCCGCAGCGAGGTCGATTCGCTTGTTGTTGAGCGCACCGGTCGCCGCACCGATCTTTGTCCAACCTGCCAGGTCTGTCGGCACGCTGGGCGCGGCGTAGAACTCGACGCCAAGGTCACTGTCGGGCGTCAGCAATTTCGCGCTACCCGCGGTCGTGGCGTTCGCCGCGCGCAGATACAGGCCGACTCCGGACTTGCCGCTGGCGAAGGCACCGTCGTTGTAGGTCTCGGTCGTCCAGTCAGTCAGTGGGTTGTTGTCGATCGCGTTGCGAGTTTGCTCATTGTGTTCGTCGCCATCGCCCGGAGGAGGATCGAATGCACCGGCGCTGCGCAGCGCGATCGCGGTTCCCGGCGATGTCTTACCCGAGGGCTTCTTACCGGTTGGGCCGCGCTCGACCTGGGTCAGCAGGATCACAACGATGCCGACCATTGCGAGCAACGAGACGATCCAGGCGATTCGCGTTCGTACGGGGTGCGAGGCGGCGGCCGGCGCAAGTCGGCGCGAGCGCTTGGGCAGCGAGTCGAAAACGATCGTCGCCTCGCCGGTGGCGCCTCCGGCGCGCGCGGTCTCCATCGCCAGGACGTCCTCGAGATCGGACATCGCGCTGGCCGCACTGAGGTAGCGGTCGACCGGCTCCTTCGCCGTCAGTTTGTCGATCACTGCCGCGAGCGCACTGGAAACCTCAGGACGAAGCTCCTGAACGTCGGGGAGTTGATCTTTGACGTGTTTCATCGCCACCGCGACGTGGTTTTCGCCCTTAAACGGAACCTCGCCGGTCAGCATCTCGAACAGCACGATCCCCAGCGAGTAGATATCGGACTGGCCGGTGACATTTTCGCCCATCGCCTGCTCGGGGGCGACGTAATCCGTTGTACCGAGCACGCGCCCGGTCTTGGTCAGCCCATCGCTGGCCTCGATCTCGCGGGCGATGCCGAAGTCGGCGACCTTCGCGTGGCCTTGACTGTCGAGCAGCACGTTCTGCGGCTTGACATCGCGGTGCACAAGGCCGGCACCGTGAGCTGCGACGAGCGCGCTGGCGATCTCGATCGCGTAGGCGACGGACTCGGTGACGGGCAGGTTGCCCTGGCTCTTGATGCGCTGCTTGAGCGTCTCACCGGGGACGTACTCGAAGACGATGTAGGGGCGGTTGTTTTCCTCACCGGCATCGACGACGGTGACGATGTGAGCATGATTTAGCTTCGCCGCGGCACGCGCCTCGCGTCGGAAGCGCTCGAGCTGTTGGGCGTCGTCGGCCACCTCGCGACGCATCACCTTGAGCGCCACCGAGCGTTCAAGGGTCGAGTCGAAAGCCTTGTAAACGGTCGCCATGCCGCCGGCACCGACGATCTCGTCGATCCGGTAGCGATCGCCGACGATCTGGCCGATCAGCTCCGAACCATCCTGAGTCGCAGAAATCGCCATAGGTGCTCTTAAGTTACGCCCCTGGGACGTAAGTCGTTTAGGTAAACCGGCCAGGCAAGCATGGTTGCGCGGTCGGCGGTGTGACCTAGGGACAGCACGCGGCGTGGTCTAAACGGCGCGCAGCCCGCTCTTGTCGCCGACCAGTCCGTTCGGCGGGACGGCGACTTGACCGGCGTCAGCGGTGACGTTTCCGATCACGTGCGCTCCCGCGTAGTGGGTGCGCAGCAGGGTGTCAGCGGCGTCGGCGTGCTCGGGCGGAACGATCACGCAGAATCCGCAGCCCATGTTGAAGACCTCGTGCATTTCGGCGTCGCTGACCGAGGCCGCCGACTGGATCATCGTGAAGACAGGGTGTGGCTTGAGCGGTTTCGTGAACTCGTAACCGACCTGGTCGTTGAGGCGCAGCAGGTTGAGCACGCCGCCGCTGGTCAGATGGGCGAGGCCACGCACCTCGATCGGTGACCGCAACAGCTCGAGAATCGGTTGCACGTAAATCTCGGTGGGGGTGAGGAGTTCTTCGCCGACGGACTTGCCGTTGAGCTCGGGTGGCGTGTCGGTTAGCTCGAGGCCGGCATCGTCGAGCAGCGCCTTGCGCGCGAGCGTGAGGCCGTTGGAGTGGACGCCGCTCGACGGCAGACCGATGATCACGTCGCCCGGCGCGATCGTGTCGCCGGTCACCATCTGATCGAGCGCGATCGTGCCGAAGGCGGCGCCGACGAGGTCGAAGCCGGTCGGTGACGGATGGCCTTTGATCAGTTCGGGAAGCTGGGCGAGCTCGCCGCCGGGGATCTCGACCTGGGCCTGCTCCGCACCGACTTTGAGGCCCTGCGCGATCTGCGCGAGCATGTCCGGATCGGCGTGTTCGACGGCGATGTAGTCGACCAGCGCGATCGGCGTCGCGCCGACGCAGATCAGGTCGTTGACGTTCATCGCCATGCAGTCGATCCCGACTGTGTCGAACTTGCCGAGCTGCTCGGCGATGATCACCTTGCTGCCGACGCCGTCGGTGCTGACAGCGACACCGAGGTTGTCGGCGACCTTCAAGACGTTGGCGTAGTGACCACTGCGCAGCTGAGCGAGACTCGGCTTACCGGTGTCGATCGTGCCGAGTACGGCGACGAGGGCGCTGACCGCGGTGTCCGCGCCTGCGGTGCTGACGCCGGCTTGGGCGTAGGCGTCTGGGGCTGCTG
>JBASTN010000082.1:0-45289 GCA_049274915.1 Solirubrobacterales bacterium | reverse complement strand
AGCAACACAGATGACCACCTGCGAAATCACGCGGCCTTTTGGAACGGGCAAAGTCTCGCGCTCACCCCGGCATACGACATTTGCGCTTACCCGCGAACCGGCGAGGCATCGCTGGCGACGGCGATCGGCAGCGGCTATCGCTTCGCAAATCTCGCCGGGCTGGCCGAGCGCGCGGCAGCGTTCCAGATCTCTGAGGCGGAGGCTCGCGAAATCATCGACCACCAAGTCGCCGAAGTCGAGAGCTCCTGGGATGAAGTGTGCGACGAAGCATCGCTGACCGGCCTGGCTCGCGACCAGCTGAAGGCGCGGAGCTTTCTTCATCCGGCGATTTTCTACGAGTATTCGCCGCAGGTTTCGTGAACTGGGAGCCGGAGGCCGCAAGGCTTGGGCTTTCCCCTGAGACTTGGTTCCCGGGATCAATCTTGTCTTGATCGAGCCGGCGATAGATCGTCTGCATCGGGACGTCGTAGTCGGCGACTCCTTCGGCGGAATCGAGAAAACTCGTTTGCAGTGGCTGGTTCTCGGGGGACGGATCACCGCGAGATTGGAACGCTCAACCTGCCGCTGCGCTGTCTGGCGCGCGCCGACTCCGAAAAGCGAAACCCATGAGCGCGACAAGCGCGAGTCCGCCGACCAGCCCGATCCATATTTCGGGCGAGCCGTTCGTCGATTCGTCGGATTCGGTGCTCGATTGGTTGAGCGACCGGCCGACGATCGGGATCGGATAACGCGACGACGCTCCCTCGCGTCCTCCGATAATGCGCATGCCATAGATTCCAATCTCGACTCTCTCGATGCCACTCGGCGGAACTTTCACGCGCGCCGAGAATGAACCGCGGCCGTCGACCACGGTTTCGCTCGCCTGGCCCGGGTCGCGTCCCACGAGGCGGAAATAGACCTCGCCCGCGCCGAAGGGTTCAAACTCTTCGCCGCGCTTCACTTGAAGCTTCCAGTTGACGGCAAGTGTCGATCCGGGCTTTGCGTCAGCGGGAACTGGCTGATCGAGAATCGCTCGCATCTCGCCCTTGGCACTGGCACTCTGCGCGAACGCACCGAGAGCGACGACCGCAAACGCTGCGTAGGCACAGATCCTGGCAAATGCGCGAGTCGATCGTGATGCTGTGCCCATCCCTCGATTCTATTCCTGCCCACGGGTCGCGTGTTGCAGCCACATTAATCTGCTGATTGGACTCGCGCACCCGTCAACCACTCACGCGCGACCACGGAGAGACGGCTCACAAATCGGGTCTACCGGACATCGGAGTCGATGCTTCAGCGTGAAACTTTTTGGGGATGCGACCCGCACGGCGAGCATGGAACCCGGCGGACACGGCCATCCGCATCGCGAATGCCATCTGTTCGGGTTCTTTGGCTCGCGTCACCGCGCTTGCCAAAAGTACGGCGTCGCACCCGAGCTCCATCGCTAGCGCAGCGTCTGACGCAGTGCCGATTCCGGCGTCGAGAATCACGGGCACTGACGCCTGTTCAACAATCACGGAGAGGTTGTAGGGATTGTTGATCCCCGCGCCCGATCCGATTGGCGAGCCAAGCGGCATAACCGCGGCACATCCGACATCCTCCAGACGCTTTGCGGTCACAGGATCGTCGGTCGTATAGGGAAGCACGGTGAAGCCGTCACTCACGAGCGTTGCTGCCGCATTGACGAGTTCCGCCACATCGGGGAACAACGTTCTGTCGTCTCCGATCACTTCAAGCTTGATCCACTCTGTGTCAAATGCCTCTCGCGCCAGATGAGCGGTTCGTACTGCGTCACGCGCAGTGAAACAGCCAGCCGTGTTGGGGAGCACAAAGAGTCCGAGCCGATCGATGATGTCGAGCAATGAACCGCTCGATTCCGGAGCGACGCGGCGCAGCGCGACGGTCACGATCTCGGCGCCAGATTCCACGAGCGTGCGCTCCATCGTCTCGAGGCTGCGAAATCCACCCGTTCCGACCAGTAAGCGAGAATTCCAGGATCGTCCGCCGAGTTCGAACTGCGCCGGCCGCTCGAGAGTGAATGACTTGGTCAAGGCCGTTATCCCCCCTGAGTGGCTCGCAAAATCTCGACGCGCTGCCCGGCCGTGACGACCGTGCTGCTCCATCCACTCCTGCTCGCCACCTCGTCATCGAGCGCTACTGCGATGCCACGCGCCAGCGGGTCCGCAACGGTTGAAGCAACGAGATCGGCGACAGTAGAGCCATCCGGCGCATCAAATTCATCACCGTTGAGATGGATCTTCATCCTGCGGCCTCCAGCACGCATTGAAAACGATTTGGTGAGAAATCGTCCATCGAAACCTCGCGAGTTGGGGTGAACGAGTCGCCGGTCAGCTCGGCCGCAACCATCTCAGCGGTGATCGGCGCTAACAGAATTCCGTTTCGATAGTGACCCGTCGCGAATGTCAACCCAGCAAGCGAACTTCGGCCGACTATCGGCGCGTTGTCGGGGGTGCCGGGTCGCTGACCGGCTTGCATCTCGACCAGTTCAAGTTCGGCAAGATCCGGCAGAACGCGATATCCATCGCGCAATAGCTCCAGCATCGCCCCGGCGGTCACCGCCCGGTCGAATCCCTGTTCTTCTACAGACGCGCCGACGACAACCCGTCCGTCTGCGTGGGAAACGACGTACACCGTCGGGGTGCGAATTATGTGCTGGCAGAATTGCTCGCCTGATCGCGTCTTCAACCGCAACAACTGACCTTTGACCGGCCGAACAGGCGGGCGCATCGCCTCGGGGATCCAGTCCGCGGACCCTGTCCAGCAGCCGGTCGCAACAACGACCGAATCGGCGGGCCACAGAACCCCATCTTCCGTTCGCACGCCGGTGCATCGATCGCCCTCAAGCGTCATCTCTGTGACGTTGGTGTGTTCCGCGATCGTCACTCCCGTCTCTCTCACGACTCGTAGTAGCGCCGCCGTCAGCTCGCGGGGGTCGATCTGAGCATCGCGTGGCGCCAGCAAGCCGCCGACCAGCGTCGGGGCGAGACCCGGCTCAAGGTTGCGGCAAGCTTGCGCGTCCAGCCGATCCACCGGAAGCTCGTTCGATCGCTGAAGATCGTGCAAGCGACCGACGTCGGCGGCTTCATCTCTGTCCGCGGCGACGTAGAGGGATCCGCCCTGGCGAAAATGCAGTTCGGCACCGCTCGCGTCCTGGAGTTCTTCGACAAAGGCGGGGTACACATCCGCCGAGGCGAGGTTGAGGTTCAGGAGCGCCGCCTCACCAAACTCGACCTCGGTGATCGGCGCGAGCATTCCTGCGGCCACATGAGACGTTTTTGCTCCGGCTTGGCCGCCGTCGAGCATGGCGACCGACAGGCCGCGTTGGCGCAGGCGCCAGGCGCATGTCAACCCGATAACCCCGGCACCGACGACGACGACATCATGGCTGCGGCCAGTGGATGCGCCGGAGGTCGCGATCACGCGCATTCACCGCGCCAGCAGGCGTCCCAAAAAGCGAGTTCGTGACGGCTGCTTTCGAGAAACGCTTTCAACATTCGTGTGCGGCCGAGTTCGTCGGCTCCTTCGGCGGTTGTGTTTGCGAGATTGCGGCACCAATCCACGGAATCGTCAAATTCTTCGCTCGTGTATTCAGCGATCCAGCGTGAATAACGGTCATCCGCCGGGGTGCCGTTGCTCGCCAATCGAGAGGCGACCTCTTGGTAACCCCACATGCACGGCAAGAGTGCGCCGACTAACTCCCCGAAGTCGCCGATCGCGGCGGTGCGGAGCAGAAAGTCTGTGTACGCCCGTGTTGTCGGCGTCATCTCGGCGTTCGCCAGCTCGGTGATGCTGATGTCCCACTCGTCGGCGAACGAGCGGTGAAGATTCATCTCGACGCACAGAATGTTGTGCGCCAAGCGCGCGAACATCGTGCTGTCTTCGAGGTTCTGTGCGCGGGCGCAGGCTAACGCGAAAAACTTGCCGTATTCAGCCAGGTACAGGTAGTCCTGCACCACATAGCGACGAAAAACCTGCGGATCGAGTGTGCCATCGCCTACCCCGCGCACGAATGGATGAGCATGTTGAGCGCTCCATATTGAGTCCGCCTGCTCGCGCATGAATTGGCATTGATCCGGTTCGACCAAAGCGTCGGCCAAATGAATTGCGTGTGTATCCGACATCGACTCGCAAGCATAGATTGGCCTCTTCTATCTTGTGCGCATTGGCATTCACCGACGGGGAGGATTCGCATCGCAATCAAGCGCTGTCTTACGATCGCAGGTTCGGATTCCGGTGGTGGTGCCGGCATTCAGGCCGATTTGAAGGCCTTTGCGAATGCCGGTTGCTACGGGATGAGCGCCATCGTCGCGCTAACCGCACAAAACACCGTCGGAGTTTCTGCTGTGCAGGAGGCGACCCCTGAATTCGTCCTGGCACAACTCGATGCGGTGTTCTCTGACATCGGCGTTGACGCCGCCAAAACCGGGATGCTGTTCTCACGAGAGATCATCGAGAACGTCGCCGACTTTCTGGCCGTCAATCCGGTGCCGCTTGTCGTCGACCCCGTGATGATTGCGAGTTCAGGGGCGAAACTGCTGCAAGATGACGCCGTCGAGACGCTCATCGAACGGATCTTCCCGTTGGCAACCGTAATTACGCCGAATGTGCCGGAGGCCGAATATCTTGCCGGTGGATCTGCCTCGCCGAAGGTGCTCGCTGAGCGGCTGTATGAGCTCGGTGCGCCGAGCGTGATCGTCACCGGCGGGCACGCCGAGAAGCCCGTTGACCATTTGTTTGACGGAATTACCCATACCGAGATACCGGTCTTTCGGCACGAACGCCTGGCTACGCATGGGGCAGGATGCACTCACTCGGCGACCCTTGCGGCGTTGCTCGCCAGCGGGGAGACATTGGTGGAAGCGGCATTAGGTGCTGCCCGAATCGCATCCGACTCCGTTGGGCAAGGTTTGCTCGAGATTGGACGTGGCGACGCGCCGGTCGACGTTCTCGACCTTTCCAGACGGCAAGCGACGTGGCGCCCAGCATGAGCGCCGAAGCGCGACGACGCTTGGCCCGCTTGGCCGACGCCCGTCTCTACCTGGTGCTCGACGCGCGACCGCACGGACAATCGCCTGCGCCCTTGTTGGAGGCCGCTTTGGCGAACGGGGTGGACGTGGTTCAACTGCGTGAAAAGAGGCTCAACGACGGAGCCATACTCGAGTCCGCATTGGAATTTCGCGAGGCATGCACTCGCCACGGCGCGCTGTTTGTGGTCAACGACCGGCCCGACCTTGCCGTTCGGTGTGAAGCAGACGGCGTACACGTTGGTCAGGCCGACATGGCGATTAAAGACGTGCGATCGATCGTTGGCACGGAACTGTTGATCGGACAATCGACACATTCACCGGAAGACATTGATGCGGCTCGCGGCGCCGATTACATTGGCGTCGGCCCCATCTGGTCGACTCCGTCAAAGCCCGGAAGGGCCAGCGTCGGTCTCGATTTGATCGAATACGCCGCCGCTGCGAGTGTCTGCCCATTCTTCGCCATCGGTGGCATCGACTGCGGCAATGTTGCGCTGGTGGTCAAAGCGGGGGCACGACGTGTAGCGGTCATTCGTGCGATCCGCGACGCTGAAGATCCTGCTGCAGCTACAAACGAGATTGCGGCGGCACTTGACGGCTCACGCCCGAGGCGCGGCTACGCGGATTGAATTGCCCCACGCTCAGGTGGGACAGTTTTCAACCGGCGCAGGTGGTCCAGTTTTCGATCGGCGACGACAACGGAATCGATGAGGTGCTCGACAAGCGTCACGACAGCGGAGCGTTGAGCTGGGTTCGAGAAGTGACGCGACTGCGGTACTTTGACTGAACCCCGAATGTCCCGGGGTTTTTGTCGTTGTACGGCGAAGCTGGACCTGAGTTCCGCACCATGCGTGTCGATGCTTCCACCCGAGCGTCGCCGGCCAGGCGACGATCGCGCGCGAGGCTTGGCCGCTCGTGCCGAAGACGTTCTAAGGCGTTCGGCGCTCAAAATGCAATCGTGAGCTTCGCTCGCGGATGAGTGCGGTTCGAATGGGCCTGGGGCGGGACGCCACCCCGGGCCTTCCTTTAGCGAAGACGTGGGATGCCCGAGTGTCTTCGTCCGAGCGCGCCTGGCACCGTCCCGTGGAGAGCAGGGTGTATGGCGACTAGGCACCGATCGCGTGAAATCCGCCATCAACGTGCACGATCTCACCGGTGATCGCTCTCGCGTGGTCGGACATGAGGAAGCAGACTGTTGATGCCACGGGCCCCGAATCACCCGGATCCCAGCCGAGAGGTGCCCGCTCGGTCCAAGCGGCCGACAGCTCGTTGAAACCTTTGATGCCGCCGGCCGCGATCGTGTCGAGCGGCCCGGCAGCCACGAGGTTTACGCGCGTGCCGCGCGGACCAAGGTCGCGCGCCAAGTAACGAGAAGTCGATTCGAGCGCAGCCTTTGCGACGCCCATCCAGTCGTAGGATGGCCAGGCTATGGACGCGTCGAAATCGAGTCCGACGAGCGACCCGTTGCCGCGTGGGAAGAGCGGAGCAAGCGTCGCGCCAAGCGCCTTCAGTGAGAACGCGCTCACCGCGAACGCGTCGGTGGCATCTGGCAGCGGAGTTTTCAGGAATTCACCACCGATTGCGCTTTTTGGCGCGAATGCGATCGCGTGAAGTGCCGCATCTAGCCCTCCCCAGTGCGAGACCAGGTCGCTAGATAGCAAAGTGAAAGCGTCTTGGTCGCGAACGTCGAGTTCGAAGATTGGAACTGGCGTATCCAGCGATTTGGCGGCTCGCTCAGTCATTCGCCGAACGCGCCCGAAGCTAGTCAGTGCCACCTCAGCGCCCAGCGACTGCGCGAATTTCGCTGTTTCGAATGCAATTGATTCTTGCGTCACAACGCCGGTTATGAGTATGCGCTTGCCTTCAATCACTCTGCGTCCGCACAGTCTCGGCGCCAGATCAGTTCAACCGCAGCTGATGTCGTCCGTTGTCCGTTTTGGTTTCTGATGTCGAGCGAGCACTTGACCCGGCCACTCGCAGCATTGATCTCCCTGAGATCGATTATTTCCCCGTGGACGGAAATCGTGTCGCCGAGGTAGACCGGGCGTTTGAATGTCGCCTCGTTCACGCGGCGCATCGCGATAACGCGTTCGGGGTCGAGAGGCAAGAGGCCGAATGCGTAGGAGAGCACGAGGAGACCGTTTGCGATGCGCGAGCCGAACGCGCTGCTCGCAGCCCAGGCGGCGTCCGTATGAACTGGATGGCGATCGCCCGTCAGATGCGAAAACAGCACCACGTCTGATTCCGTGATGGTTCGACCAGGACTGTCAAAGCTCATGCTCGGCTTGAGTTCGTCGAAGTACATCGCAAACGATGAAGGCTTAAAGAGGAATGTTTCCGACACGAGCTGGTCCTTTCTCGGAGTTGCTGAAGAACTCGATTGCGCCCGCGAGCCGCTCCCGAGTCGTGTGCGGGTCAATCACTTCGTCTATGTGACCGAGAGCGGCCGCTTTCCGCGCTGTCAAGTGTTCGCGCCGGTATTGATCGACCAGGGCGGCCTGCTTGGCCCCGTTGTCACCGCTGGCGGCCTCGATCTCTCGGCGATTCACCAGCTGCACGGCCGCCACCGCGGACATAACGCCAATCTCCGCCGTCGGCCACGCCAGCGTCGTGCTCGCGCCGAGCGCCTTTGAGTTCATCGCTATGTAGGCGCCGCCGAAGGCTTTGCGTAGAACGACCGTGATCTTTGGCACATCTGCCTCCGCGAAGGCGTGAACAAGTTTTGCTCCGCGACGAATCACACCTTCCGCTTCCTGGGCTTCGCCGGGGAGGAAGCCCGGGGTATCGACCAGCGCGACCAGCGGCACGCCGAACGAATTGCAGGTACGCACGAATCGTGCCGCCTTCTCAGATGCCTGCGAATCGAGCACGCCCCCGATCCAAGCCGGCTGGTTGGCGACGAAACCGACGGAATGGCCATCGACCCTTGCGAACCCGATCGCGATGTTCCGGGCCCACCTCGCCTGCACTTCGAGAAACGAGTCCGGGTCCGCGATTCGTTCGATTACGCGGCGGATGTCGTACACCTTTCGCGGGCTCCGCGGCACCAGGAGCTCAACCCCGAACTGGTCATGAGAGAGGGAATCCGGCGATCGCCATGGCACCTGGAGTCGATCGAGAAGTTCGCGCGCGTAAGAGATGGCCTCCGCTTCCGAGTTCGCGATGTGATGGGCGACGCCGTTTTTTCCGTGGACCAGGGGTCCGCCCAATTGCGCACCAGATATCACTTCCCCTAGGGCCGCTTTCACGATTGCCGGTCCGGTCAGAAACATGCTGGCGTTGCTGGTCATCACGACAAAGTCCATCAGCGCGGGCGAGTAGGCACCCCCGCCAGCGGCGGCTCCGGACACAACGCCTATCTGAGGCACACGGCCGGACATGGCGACCTGATGTCGAAACATCGTGGCGTATCCGGCCAGCGAGTCGATGCCCTCCTGAACGCGCGCTCCGGCGGACTCAATCATTGCGACCACGGGCCTCCCGGCAGCGTGTGCGCGCTCGAGATGCCGTGCGATCGTCTCGGCTTGCACGGCGCCGAGGGCTCCTGCCATTAGTGAGGAGTCCTGCGCATACGCAGCCACCGGCGTCCCGTTGCACTTTCCGGTCGCGACGACAACGCCGTCGCCGTCTCTCTGCTGCACCCCGGCCGTACGCGAGCGCACGCCGGATCCAACGACTTGCATGCTTCCCGGATCGAATAGATGCTCAAGGCGGGTGAGTGGCTCCCACCCAATCGCTTCGTTCTGAACAACCGAGTCACGCATTGTGTTTACGCGGCCAAACACAGGACCGCGTTGTGGCCGCCGAAGCCGAATGAGTTCGAGATCGCGTAGGCGAGTGGTCCGTCGGTCTCGAGCGCCTGAGGAATGGCTGGGACGTAGTTCAGATTAAGCCCTTCTTCGGGCTCCTGGTAATTGAGAGTCGGCGGCGCGACACGTCGCTTCAACGCCGCGACGGTCGCGACCGCCTCCACTGCGGCGGCGCCGCCGAGCAGATGGCCGAGACTTGATTTCAGCGACGAGACCGGTAGATCCGTTTCACTCTCTCCGAAGACCTTCTTGATCGCAGTGGTTTCCGAGCGGTCGTTCAGCGGAGTTGAAGTTCCGTGGGCGTTTATGTAATCCACTTCTGTCGGGATCACGGACGCCTCAGTAAGCGCGATCGTGATCGCTCTCGCGGCTGCGGCGCCGGAGGGATCGGGTGCTGTGATGTGGAACGCATCGGAGGTTGCTCCGTAGCCAAGTAAGAATCCGTGAATCGCGGCTCCACGAGCAATCGCTGCGTCCTCCCACTCGAGCACCAGAGCACCAGCGCCCTCGCCCATCACGAACCCGTCGCGTCGCGCGTCGAACGGTCGCGAGATGCCCGAGTCGGAAATCGCGCCCATCGCGGCAAAGCCAGCGACGGCGAAGCCTCCAACTGTGGATTCTCCGCCTCCCGTGACGATCGCTTCAGCGTCACCAGCCTGAAGCAGGCGCATCGCAACTCCGATTGCTTGAGCGCTCGCCGCGCATGCGGATACGACGCCGTGGACCGGTCCGGTGAAATGCTCCTTCATTGCCACCGCGACCGGCCCAGCGTTCGGCATCATCATCGGCACAGACATGGGGGAGACGCGATCGGGTCCCAGTTCCCGATATGCGTCGTGCTGCGCTTCAGTCGTGTCAAGGCCACCTATCCCAGAGCCAATGACACAGCCAATTCGATCTGACGGATACGCGGCTTCCGCTCGCCATCCAGCCATCTCGACCGCCTCGTCTGCCGCCGCGACTATGAGCTGAGTCGAGCGGTCCGTGCGCCGCACTTCTTTGCGGGTCATGATGCTGACCGGGTCGAAATCGACGCAGAGGCCACCGCATTCTTCGATACCACTGCGCCCCGTGATCCATCCGTCTACGAGCGCGCGGCTGCCATTTCCCAGCGACGTGACCGCCCCAAGCCCGGTGATCGCGACGCGCCGCGTCATGACGACTTGCTGACGATGAACTCGACCGCGTCGCCGATCGTCCGGAGATCCTCAAGCGCCTCGCCGCCGAACTTCACGTTGTGCTCGTCGCCGACAATCTGAGCAATCTCGACAAGATCGAGCGAGTCGACATCGATCGTCTCAAATGCGGTCGACGGCTCGAGGCTCGAGAGATCTGTGTCCGGACAGACTTCGACGATCGCCGCGATCATCTGATTCAGAACGGTTGTGCTCAATGCTGTTTCAGTCATGACATTTCCTCCGAGTAGTTAGGCGCTCAGGCCGCCGTCAACGACGAGCTGAGTTCCAGTTATGTATTTGGATGAATCCGAAGTGAGAAATTCGATTGCGTCGGCAACTTCGTCCGGGGCACCGAGCCGGCGAATCGGTATCGCCTGCGCTGCGTCGCTCGGGATGTCGCTGGTCATGTCTGAGGCGATGAATCCCGGAAGAACGGCGTTGACGGTGATGTTCTTCCGCGCTACCTCGACCGCGACTGTGCGCGTGAAGCCGATCAGTCCGGCCTTTGCCGCCGCATAGTTCGCCTGGCCCGGATTTGCCTTTGGACCGATCACGGAGGCCACATTCACGATCCGCCCGTAGCGCGCACGGATCATCCCCGGGAGCACTTGGCGGGTCAGTCTGAAGGCGGCGGTGAGGTTGGTCTCCACGACGCGGTCCCAGTCCTGATCGCTCAAGGTCATCGAAAGCCCGTCCGCGGTGATTCCGGCGTTGTTGACCAGTGCCGCGACTGGACCGTGCTCCGCAAGTTTGTCCAGCATTTCGCCTACTTCGCTGCTGTCGGTGACGTCGGCTTGCGCCGCAACTGCACTGCCGCCGGAAAACCGAATCGCAGCCACGACCCGCTCCGCCGCTTCCGCATTCGTCCGATAGTTGACTGCCACATGCCAGCCGGATTGCGCAAGCGTGAGGGCTGTCGCTGCGCCGATGCCGCGGGATGCGCCGGTAACGATCGCTAGTCGCTTCGTCTCGCTCATGCGGCGCTCCATTCGACGACCGTTCCAGCCCAGGTGAGACCTGCCCCAAATGCTGCGAGTAGTACGAGCGAACCGTCGGGCAGTCCTTGGTCCCGGTCGAAAAGGTCCAGAGTGAGCGGCATCGTTCCGGACGAGCTGTTGCCGTAGTCGCGGATCGTGTTCAGCACACGAGTCTGCTCGAGCGCCAGCTCATCGACCAGCGCATCCAGAATCCGGCCGTTCGCCTGGTGAAAGACGAAGTAGTCAATCTCGCCCAGTTCGCAACCGAAGGCTTCGACCGCATTGATCGCGACTTCAGACATTCGGCGGACCGCCTCTCGAAAGGTGTCGAGGCCGCTCATGATGATCTTCGGATTGCGGGCCGTAGGCGATGCAGTGATCAAGTGTCCATTGCCACCGTCGCTGCCCATGACCACCGGGCCGATGCCTCTGGAGTCATCCACGGCTTCAACGACCGCAGCGCCGGCAGCGTCGGAGAACAGGCTCAGCGTTGTCCGGTCTCCGGAATCAAGAAAGCGGGACATCACATCCACGCCGACCACCAAGATGCGCTGCATTCTGCCCGATTCGATCTGGGCGGCGGCGACGCCGATTGCCGACACCCATCCTGAGCAGGCGGCGCCGATGTCAAGAGCGCCGGCGCCATCGGCGCCGATCACGCTGGCTATGACGGGCGCGACGTTTGGCAAGAGCCGGTCGGGCGAGATCGTCGACACGAGAACAAGATCGATCGACTCTGCGCTCGCGTCAGCTGATGCGAGCGCGCGAACGGCGGCACCAGCCCCGAGACCTGAAACCGTTTCAGAGTGGCCGACGATGTGCCGCCGCTGAATCCCGGTGCGCTTCTCTATCCAGCCTGGCTCAAGGTCCAGCGATCGTTCGATGACACCGTTCGCCACGACTTTCTCGGGAACGGCGTGGCCGAGTCCGGTGATGCCGGCGATTGGTCGGCGGAGCGGTGACTGCGCTCGAGCGCTGGCTGCAGAGGGTTCTTCCATCTCCCAGAATAAAAGCTGTAGATCGGCCGAGAAATCTGGGTCCTGTAGCTAGTGTTTTTCTTCTTCTATGGCACCCGGTGATAAAAACGCAAATGCAGTCACTGATGACCGTCCTTGGCGTGCCCTGCCTCCCGAACTTGCGCCCTATCTGCAAGAGGTCGGCCCCGCGTACATCACTGAGATGATCCTGCAGCTCGAGACCGCGATCCCTGAGTTCGCGCGCCCGGGCGATACGGAATTTGTTCGCAACCTTGAACTTGCTCTCACTCGCGGGTTCGACGCGTTCGTGAATCTGATCTTGGGTGCGAACGAGGGCATAATCGATCCCGAGCCGTACCGGATGACCGGCGCGGATGAGTTTCGAACCGGCCGATCGATCGCCTCGCTTCAGGCGACCTACAGACTTGGCGGACGCATCGCATGGCGTCACCTCAGTGCGGCAGCGATTGAAGGCGGTGCTCATGACGACGTGCTCAGCCTCCTCGCTGAAGCGGTGTTTGCGTTCATCGACAAGCTCTGCCAGTATTCGCTCGAGGGCTACGCAGATGCGGAGCGATCGCAGGCTGATTCAGTTGGTGTTGCTCGGCGCAAGTTGTTTGACTTACTCGTTACCGGGACGTCACACCCAAATCAGGCCGACTTCGCTTATCGCGAAGCGCGCTGGCGCGATTCCGGCTCGGTTGCGGCGCTGGTGTTAGACGCAGAAGCGCTCCCTGGAGTAGTGAAGCGACTCGACGCTGGTGTTCTATACGGCACGATCTCAGGCGTAGGGTGCGTGCTTTTCCCCGATCCCGATGGCCCCGGCCGTCGCGCCCAACTCAAGAGTGCGCTCAGAGGAGTCAGCGCTGCGCTTGGACCGGAATCGGAAACGTCAGGAGCGAACAGATCGTTCCGATGGGCCCATCAGGCAATGTCGATGGTCACCTTGGGCGAGCTACCGGCTTCAAGCCCATTGATGGTTGACCAGGTGCTGGTCCCACTTCTTCTGCGCTCGGACCGCGAACTTGTCGACCGGATCGTCAGCGAGCGACTGGCGCCGCTGCATGAGCTGCGGCCGGCGGTGGGTGCGAGGATGGCGGATACTTTGCTCTGCTGGCTTAGGCTCCGCGGTGATCGCCGGGCGATGGCGGCTGAGCTGCACATTCACGTCCAGACCGTCGCGTACCGCGTCGCTCAACTGCGCGAGATCTTCGGCTCGACGCTGGACCGTCCGGACGCTCGCTTTGAACTTGAGATTGCGTTGCGGTCGGAGGCCCTGGGCTCGCATTAGGCCGTATCGCCTGCGCCCGCTTTCTTCTCCGCTGCCGCCAGCATCGGGCGCCGAGATATCTCATACGCATCCTCGGGCGGCAAGCCGAACAGCCGTAGGATCGCCGTCGACCTGTGTCAATACCTGACGTCCAGACGCGAGCAAGTGCGCAAGTGCCTGCTCTGACGGCGGCTCCGACTCGATTCCATACGGGAAGTACCGCAGGGTTTCGTCATCGTCGTGGGCCGCGATAAGCCCGTCGATATCAGAGAGCCGTGTCGGATAAAGCGAGACCCGGTGACTAGTGAGCTTCGGCGGGTTAAGCCAAGCTGTTTCTCTCATGAAAGAACCTCCAGACGAGAGTCGTCGTGTACGACATGCCCATGTTCGTCCAGCCGAACACGCCGCGAGGTCTGCCGCGACGGCGCCGATCACGCCTATCGTAAGCTGGTCCACGGTTCTCTCATTTCCTCAGTACGGTTCGGCCACCATATCGCCAGGGCGTGGCAAGCCCCGGCAATCAGCTCGCTCAGTTCTGCGGCCTCCGCTGCCGTGGCGCGCCCTGACTTGCAGTGGTCAACTGCTCTGTCGAACGCGGCTAAGAGCTCCGCAATCGAAAAATGCCGGGACGAGTGAGCGAGGTCAGGGCGCGTGAAAGAATCTCACCCGCCTGCGTCATGGGCGGTCGAGATTCCACCGGGACGTCGACAGCTTCAATCGACCATGGGTCGGGCCAGCGCCGATTCTGCTGCGCGCTCGATCAGCGATGCTGCGCTCGGAGATGCTTCGGGCGTCACGTTCTATCCGCCCTCACTCAAATGGGCCTACCATTTTCCGGGACTGGGGCGGCGATACGCCCGCCGAGCCGCAGTTGGAGCGGATTTGGACGACCGTCGTCTCGCTACGTAGGTGGATCTCCTTAGAGCTCGAGTAAGCGGTCAACCAGGTATTCGACCGCACGTTTGGCCGAGTTCGCCAGCAGCGGCCGATGTAACATACGTGGTACACTGAGAGCCAGTCCGCCGATTTGAGGAATCCGCCGTGGCCAAGCAATCAAAGACCGCCCAGTACTTCGACCGGTACCTAGAGAAAGAACTCAGGGATCCTGAGTTCAAGGCCGAGTACGAGCGTCAGCTGCGCGCGATCAAGGCTGTCGATGAACTGGTGAATGCACTTGACGGGCTTCGAGAAGCGAACAACTTGTCAAAAGCCGAGGTCGCCCGCATGATCGACAAGAATCCCGCGAGCATCCGTCGGTTGCTTACCGCGTCTGGCAACCCGGAACTTAAAACCGTCGTCGCCATGGCCGACGCGCTCGATGCCGACGTCAAAATCGTGCCGCGCAAGAGCGCTTCGCGCAAACGCGCCGTCGCGACGGCCTAACTCCGTTCAGTCGTCATGCTTCGATGTCCGCGATCGCCCGTAGGGTCGAACGACCTATGGCTTGGGATATCGTTTTCTACGAAACTGCGGACGGCAGGATGCCCGCGCGCGAGTTCTTGGGCGGATGCCCGGTCAAGGTCCGAGCGACGTTCTTAGCCGTTTTGCAGGCCGTTCGAGATGCTCCTCCGCCGGCCTTCAGCGGCGGCGGCAAATCGGAAGCCATGCATGGCTCGATGGGCGGCTACTACGAGATTCGATTGACCGGACCAGGGCGAAGGCACTTTCGACTGTTCTGCTTACTTGAGAACGGCACGGCGAAAGAACTCAAATAACGCGGATTCAACGCACCACAGATTGTCGTCATCAACGGGATGGTCAAGCCGAACGCGACCAAGTTCACTGATGCCGTATATCGAAAGATGGTTCGCGCGCTGGCCGAGGACTACCGCTCGAAACTCCCGCGGCCAGTTGCGGGCTGAACGCGTTTGCCGCCAACTCGGTACCAATTCGCACCGAATGCGCTCAGGAGTCCGGTGACCGAAAACAGAACCCTGCACATCGAGCGCGTCTATCAGGCCCCGGCCGAGGCGGTGTTCGACACCTGGACCAATCAGGAAGTGATCCTGCATTGGTGGCACGTCGGGAAAGAATGGAAGACAGCCTCGGCGGAGGTCGACCTGCGCGTCGGTGGTGACTTGCGCGTGGTCATGTATGACCCCGATAAGGACCGCGAGATCGGCGGCGGTGGTCGATACACGGAAATCGAACGGCCGACCCGCCTCGCGTTCACTTGGATTTGGGACAACGACACCCGGGGCACGTTGATCGAGATCGACTTCGCGGAGAACGACGGTGCAACCACGGTCAGTTTCAAGCACAGTGGTCTGTGGGACGAGCAGGCCGTCAGCGACCACCAAAGCGGCTGGGACCAGGTCTTTGACAATCTCAGCGAGATCTCGCGGCTGCTCGCTAAGAACTCTAAAGGAACCCTGGCGCACAACGAAATCGGCCCCCGCGACTGGACGGGGGCCGATTCGCACCATCTGTTTGAAGCCGCGCGCCTCTAGCCGCGCCGACTTCCTATCTGCCGGCTACTTCGGAGGTCGCGGAACCAGGCACGTGACCGAAGCGGCGTTCCCGCTTGCGTCGGTGCCCGTAACGCTGGCGTCTCCGGTGCCCTTGATGTTCCAGTCGACGGCGCCGGGTCCCGGCTTGATCGAAGGTCCACCATTGGACTGCACGTACTTGATGTTCGTGCCGCTGGGGAATGGTCCGAAGACGTGCCCGCTACCGAGATCGGTGACCGTGATCGCCGGGCTCAGATCGACGATGTCGATCGCTGTCAGCGTGTAGAAACCGTCAGGGTTCTGACCGCTCTTGGGATTTTTGCCAGCGGCCGGGATGTGGCCTCCAGGGTTCGGACCCTGCGTGCAGGTCGTGACCGGAGGTGTCGTGTCCTGAACGGTGACGTTGAACGTGCCGATGCCTGTGTTGCCGTGTAGGTCGGTTGAGGTGCAGTTGACCGGCGTGGTCGTAGAGCCGACGCCAACCGGGAACAGCGATCCTGATGCCGGCACACAGGTGACCGGAGTGGTCACGTCGACGATGTCAGTGGCGCTCGTGACGAAGTTGACGATCGCGCCACCGGGCCCGGTCGCCTCGACAGTGATATCGGCCGGCAACGTGAGATCCGGCGGTGTCGTGTCGACGATCGTGATCGTCGCAACGTCGCTGCCGGTATTGCCCGCCGCGTCTGTGGCAGTGCACGTAACACTGTGAACGCCCGGCGTGGTCGGATTGATCGAGAACGTCGAGCCCGAAGCCGGGACGCAGGTCGGCGTTATCGGACCGTCGACATTGTCGACCGCGGTCGCTCCGAGGTTGACAACTGCTCCGGCAGGGCTGGTCGCCTCGACGGTCTGGTTGTTGACCGTCACCACCGGCGGCGTGACATCGTTGATCGTGATCGCGATCGTCTCGATAATCCCTTGAGACTGACCGTTGATCAGGAAGTCGACCGTGCAGTTGATCGTCGATCCCTGCGGGGCAGTCGCGCTGACACCGATGTTCTCGGTGAAGTTGGCGTCGGTTCCGCTGGTGACCGTCTGCGAAGACGGCGTCAACGTGACGTTCAGATTCGGGTTGCACCCGCTGAGAGTGTGCGTGACCGTGACCGGCTGATTTTGCAGCGCCGAGAGAATCATGCTCGAGGCTTGGGCGGCGCTGCCCTGGGCGTACTGCCCGCCCGTCGCGTTTGCGATCGCTACTGCCTGACCAGCGGCATTGAGGCCGTTGCTGATCTGGTTCGGCGTCGGGCCGACGTCAATCGCCAGAACGTGGATGTCCTGGGCGTTAAGTGCAGCGATGGCGGCGGCCTGGGTGTGACCCGCGCTCGGATCGTGGCTCGACGAGTCACCCACCAAGACCACGAAACGCGTGCTGTTGGGCCGGAACGTGATTGCTCCGTTCGCGATCTGGAACAGCGCGTTTATGTAGTCCTCGGCGGCGTCACTGCCGCCGCCGGTCAGGAACAGGTTGTTTACGGCGGTTGTAACACTGGACTGGTTCGAGGTCAGTCCTTGGCGCACGTTGAACACGGGCGCCGAGTCAACCTGGTCCTTGTAATCGGTGACGGCGAACTGCGCCGTTGGTTGAGCACCGGTCACCGACGACAGGATGTTGGCCAGGCCGGCCTTCACGTTGTTGATTGCAGGACCCATGCTTGTGGTCTGGTCGATCAGGAAGACGATGTCTGGATCCGGCGGAATGGTCGGCGTTGTCACCGTCTTGGCGATCGGGCCGATGTTGGCGCCTGGATCCGCCGTCTGATTGACGCTCGACGGGGTCACTCCTGCGGCGCCAGCGGATGCTGCGCTAACCAGCAGAGATGCCAGCACGACGAAGAAAAGCGCCCACCGGAGGCGCGGTTGAACGAAACTCATCTGAAACTGCTCCTTGCGTTTTTGGGGGTATGGGGTGAACTATTCGGTGCGGTGCAGAAAATGACTGCGAGAGCAAGCAATCCAAATATTCAGTACGACGTATACATGATCTCGCCGGCGGATGAGATCTACGCGTGAGTAGCTTTATTCCGGTAACAACGGCGACGACCAGCGCCGATCGGCCGACCGGCTTCGGTCACTGCGCGACGCGGGCATGACGATCCTTCCGGGCCACGACCCGGACGTCGTTCGCCCGGGCCGGATGAGCTGATGGCGAGCGCTGCTCTCTAGGAGAGCAGCTTCACCTTCACGAAGTCCCCGTCTTCGATGTAGAACGCTTTGACGACACGACCGGGGGTCAACGCTTCGAGGCCGCAGCCGTTGTCGTAGCTTCCGTCACCCTGCGCGGCTTTGACGCTCTCGGATTCGACCGGCTCCGCTTCCTCGGGCGGCTCTTCCTCTTCGGGCTTGGGCTTGATGAAGTCGTCTTGTTCGCAGTGAACATAGGTGTGTTCGGTGACCGGGGCGCTGAGAATTGTGCCGTCGACCATACGGATCTTTAGGACATCGTTCTCGAGGGAGTGCACGTAGCCGCTGACCTCGTCGCCGTCGTCCTGACCGTCGTCGTCGGAGTCGGCGTCGTCGCAGTCGCTCTCGACCTCAGACTCGACGAGATTGACCATCCCGTCCTTGTCGGAGTCTTCGCGTGAATCGACTCGCCTGTCGTTGTCGCTGTTCTTGTCGCGGGGGTCCAGGCCGGCCTCGTACTCGCAAAGGTTGCGGACGCGGTCGCGATCCTGGTCGCGGTTGGCCTGGTTCTTGCTGGCCTTGAGACCGTGCTTCTTGGCCCAGCGGTCTGGGATGCCGTCGTCGTTGCGGTCGCCGCTGACGGCGCTGGCGGTGGTGACGACCGCGAAAAGCATCGCCATCGCGGCGATCGTCAGAAAAAATGTCTTGGCGCTAGCGAGTGAGTTGCGCATGTGCGGGGCCTCCCCATAATGGATCGCACGACCGAAGCGCGGTCGCGTGCGTACGGCCGAGGTATCGGATCAGATCCGTGGCAGCGTGAACGATTTGGGTCATTGGTCCATCGAATTGATGTCCAGGTCTCGTAAAGAGATTCCGGTATCGGCGCGTTCTGAAGTCGACCAACGTCGCTACCTATGACGGCGGCGTGGTCAGGACGATCGTGCCGGCCGGCACTTTCACCTGCGTGAACGGCAGCACGACGCTCGCATCGATGGTCAGCGTGGTCGCTTCCTTGTCGGCAACCAGTTTGCTGATCATCCAGTAACGCTTCGAAGAGTCGCGCATCCGCACGACGCCTTCGATCAGCCCTTCGACGACTGAAGGATCTTTTTCCGGCGTGCAAGGGACGCCCGGGTCTGGCTTAGAAGTGGTGTTCGTCAGCGCGATGCAGGCGGCTTGAACCGTGGCTCCGCCGGGTCCCCAAGAGCTATAGAGGGGCGACTCCTGGTTGTAACGGAACTCCAAGGTCAGCAGCGAGGCGAACGGGAACGGGATCGGGGAGGTGCTTGCGGCGTGGCGGATCCAGACAGTCGATCCAGTCGCAATCGGACCACCGGTCGGACTCCAGTTGACTCCGTCGAGGCTCCACTCCACCGGAGCGGTGACGGGCGTGCCCGGAAGTGAGTTCGTCGCGCGAAGCAGCGCGGTGCAGGTTCGAAGCCTGGGCTTGCGTCCACGCTTGGCACCGTACAGCTTGCGCAGTCGCTTGAAATCACCCGACGTTGGCGTGCAGAGAACTTGATCGCCGTCGCCCAGTCCCGTCCCGCAGGGGTCACCGACCACCGGGCGCATCACCGAGCAGCTGTTGACGTGATTGAGCCCCAGCGTGTGCCCGAACTCATGAACGATCACCGCAATCGTGTCTCGTTGATGCGGCAGACCGCCACCCGAGTCAAACAGAGTGCGCGATAAGGCCAGTTCGCCGCGGCGATTGCCGAGCGGTAGCTCGCCGGTGCCGACGGTCCCAGGAGGGAAGTGCGAGAGTCGAAAGAGGCGTACATCGAGCTTGGCCTTGCGCGATGACTTGGTCCGCACGAGCTTGATTTTCAACCCGAGGTCGTTCCAGGCACGTGCGGCTACGGCAACCGAGTTGATCACGATCGGATCCTTCGAGTGCACGTAGTAGCGGACGGTCGAGCGGCTCCACTTATACGTTTCGGCGTCGGCGCTGGCTGCGGTGACCGTTGCCAGCCCGCCGAGCACTAAGAGCAACGCGACCGCCAATACGACGAGGCGGTAGCGCGCGAATGCGTCGAGCGATGGACGTCCGGTGTCCGCAGAATCCATCGCGCGAGCATAGACCGACCTGTGATCGACGCACCGGCGCGGGTGTATCGTCGGTCGCCGACGCCGCGAGAAACAAGTCGATCCAGTCACTCATCTGAACCGCCACCGTAGACGCAGTCCAACCGGGCAGTGCGAACGCCGGGCATATACTCCGGTTCATAACCGGTCGTGACGAGGGAAGTTCGGTGTGAAACCGACGCGGACCCGCCACTGTGATCGGGTGAGTTCGTCGCACGAGACGCGAGTCTCAGCCACTGGTCAGCTCTACGAGTAACTGGGAAGGCGCAGCGAAAAGACCCGTCAGCCAGGAAACCTTTTTCGGCCGGCTCCTGGCATAACGATCCCTCGTGGAAAGGGGAAGTCTCTCTATGAACACGCACTCACGTGTGGCTGCACGGCCGTCGGCCTACCGCTCGATCTTTTCATCTGCTCTGACGCTGCTCTGCGCCGTCGTGCTCACCCTGGTCTTCGCTGTCGGCGCGTCTGCCGCAGTCAATGCAACTGTCAATCTGCGCATCGAAGCGCCCGACAAGACGCTGTTTAACGGACCCGTCAGCGCTGGACCGGGCACTGTCGCCGGTGGCGTCGACACACCGGAATGCCGCGCTAACGCGCAGGGCGTCAACTACTCCAAGGCGACGGTGTTGACCGCGATCCAGACCGCATTGGGTGCCGGCGGCTACCGCACCAGCGGCACGCACTACAGCTTCGGCACGTTGATCTGTTCGCTCGGCGGGCACGCCGTCACACCGGTGGACTACTGGTTTGTGAAGAACAACAACAGCGGGCATCCCCAGCCGGCCGGTTATGTATCCGGCGATACCGAACTCGAGAACGGCGATGACGTGCTCGTCTATTTCCAGATCGCCGCCGCGAACATCACCAAGACACTGGACATCAAGCTGCCGGCCAACGCCCAACCCGGTCAGACAGTGACCGGAAGCGTTGCCGCTTACGACAACGACACCGACGCCAAGTCGCCGGCTGCAGGGGCGACGGTTGCCGCTGACGGAGCGGTGGCGACGACGGACGCCCAGGGTGAGTTCAAGATCGCCTTGCCGAAACCCGGCAAGCAACTGGTGACCGCAGAGGCTGCTCACGCGATTCGCGCAAGCACGAACATCACGATCGACCCAGCTACGCCGGCACCGATCGTCAAGATCAACCGCTTCGTGCGCTGCGCTCGAACCTACAAAAAGTCGTCGCGCAAGCACCGTCGTTGCGTGCGCATCGTCCGCGCGAAACAGCGCGCCGAGAAGCGCCGTGTAAAACCGGCCGGCGCAGTTTTCGGCTTGCGTTGAGCGGATGCTCGGTTTAGCCGAGATCCGCAGTTTTGTTGGAGTTCCGACAGCCGTCGTCGCGATGTTCGCGGCGACGGCGCTCGTCGGCTGCGGCTCGACGACAGTTCCGGGTGAGACTGTCTCACTCTCTGTGACGCGTGACTTCGGCGGCGAACAGATCAAGGAGACCAAGACCGTTCCGTTGTCTGCAGGGTTGACGGCGATGCGGCAACTCCAGGCCGCAGCGGAAACCGAAACCGCATACGGCGGCAAGTTCGTCACGGCGATCGACGGCGTGAAGCAGGATTTAGCCGGCGGATACGACTGGTTGTTCTACGTCGACGGAATCGAATCTGACCGCGGTGCGACCGGTCGCAGACTGAGTGTCGATCAAGTCGTGCAGTGGGATTATCACCGCTGGCTAAATGTCAAATCTGGCGGCGCGACGATCGGCGCGTATCCACGGCCGCTGAGTACGCGGGGCACTCGAATCGAATGTTTACCGGCGCGCAGCGGCGAATGCACGAAGCTTCGCGAGCGCTTCACGGCCGACCAGATCGCGACCGACGGATCGCGAGATGGGAGGGCAGTGCGCGTAATCGCTGGAGTCTGGAGTGAAATCAAAAAGCTTGCCGGCGTCCCGGATCTTCAGCAGAACGCCGCAGACGGGGGAGCATTTGCCCGCTTCATCGGCTCGGGCAATGAACTAGGGCTTGAACTAGTAGACGACGACGGGGAGCGGGCCCGAGTTCTAGGCACGGGTGCCGGGCTAGCGGCTGCATTCGCTCAAGGCGATGACGTCACGTGGCTATTCACCGGCGTTGACCGCGACGGGGTCGCGGCTGCGATCGATCTTCTTGGCTCACCGACTGTGGCCGGTCGTTTCGCGCTCGCCGTTGACGCGGATGGGCCGATCGCTCTGCCGGTAGCGCGTGGAGCTGCGCGATGAACGCCGCGGCACACGCGGTGGTGCGCGGCCTGTCGTTCGGGTATCGCGACTACGGCGGTGTTTTGCAAGAGGCACGCGCGACGGTCACAGTTGCCTGGTGCGTGGCGCTGGGACTGGTCGTTGTGCTCTATGAGAATCCGCTCGTCGCGACGGCTGTATTGATCACCGTGCTGACTGTCGCTCATCGCTGCGGGGTCCTAGCTGAAGTGCGTTTTTCGATTCTGCTTGCCGCGCCGCTCGCACTTTTGACCGCCGTAATCAACCCGATCGCTTCGCAGCAGGGACTGACTGTTTTGGTTGCGGGTATCGACCTGCCGTTGCTCGGGACGATTGACATCACTCGTGAAGCGCTGATCTACGGGCAGGTGCTCGGATTGCGCGGTATCGCGATCTTCGCGATCTGCGCGCTCTATGTCAACACGGTCGATCCCGACGAACTGTTGCGCGTACTACGCCGCTTCTCCGTTCGATCGGCGATCACCGCGTCGCTGGCAGTGCGCTTCGTGCCGGTGCTCGCCCGCGACGGCCTGCGGATGGCCGAGGCACGCGAGTGCCGGCCCGGCCCGAAGCCGGGTGCGCCGACGA
This sequence comes from Solirubrobacterales bacterium, assembly GCA_049274915.1. GTDB lineage: Bacteria > Actinomycetota > Thermoleophilia > Solirubrobacterales > JACPNS01 > JACPNS01. The sequence continues at coordinate 22,599 of JBASTN010000082.1, read as the reverse complement.
TCGTGCGCGCGATGTTCTCACGCTCGCTGGACCGGGCGGGAGACGCCGCTCTGGCACTCGAGACGCGCGGCTACGCGTTGGCTGTGCCCCTGAAGACTGCCCGTCAACGCTGGCGGGCGGCTGATCTCGCCGTATTGACGGCGACGATCGCCCTGCTTGTTGTAACGATTGCCGGTCGCTTCGGCGGGCTAGCCGGATTTGAGGACTATCCGTTGACGATCATCGAGGCCGGAGTCGGCGATATCGCCTTCGTTGTCGCCCTCGCCTTCGCCGCGGCCTCACCGCTCATGCCAATACGACGGGTACGAAGGGACGGGTCGAAGTGAGCTCGGCGATTCGCCACGATGAGACCCCTGTCCTGCGCCTCAAAGGCTTCGGCTACACGTATCCCGACACGGATGCGGCCGGGCTATCGGCCTGCACAATCGAGATTGGCCGTGGCGAGTTCGTTTTGATCTGTGGGCGGTCCGGCTCTGGCAAATCGACGCTGCTGCGTGCCGCGGCGGGACTCGTTCCCCATCACTTCGGTGGTCACGCCGAGGGGGAGGCGAGCATCTGTGGACTCGACCTGCGCGGCCACGGAGCGGCCGAGATTTCGGCCGTGTGCGGAACCGTTCTGCAAGACCCTGAGGTCCAGATCGTGATGGGCAGCGTTCGACACGAGATTGCGTTCCCGTTGGAAAACCTCGGCTGGGCGCCGGATGAGGTCGACGCGGCCGTCGAAGAGACTGCCGCAGCGCTTGGAATCACAGGCCTGCTCGATCGCCGTACGGCAGAGCTTTCCGGAGGCGAGTTGCAGCGCGTCGTGGTCGCCGCCGCGCTCGCCTCGCGGCCGCCGCTGCTGGTGCTCGACGAGCCGACCTCGCAGCTCGATGCCGACGGGGCGGCTGACCTGTTCGCTGCGCTGCGCGTGATCAACCTCGAGTGGGGGACGGCGATTCTGGTCGCCGAGCACCGCGTCGAGCACTTACTCAGCGAGGTGGGACGGGTCATGGTCTTCGATGACGGCGCAGTGGTCCACGACGGTTCCCCGGAGCGCTTCCGCGAATGGGCGTCTGCGGAAGCGTCTCGGCGCTGGCTGCTCCCGGCCGATCGGGCCAACGCAGGCGCGTCTGTCATTTCAGCTCAGACCAAGCCAGTGGTACTGCGCCTCGAAAACGCCGGTTTTACGTACCCCGGATCGAGCACCGCCGCTGTCGACGCGATCAACCTCACAATTCGTGCCGGCGAGCGAATCGCGCTTTGCGGTCCCAACGGATCCGGCAAATCCACGCTTCTACGACTCGCACGCGGCCTGATTACCTGCGAGCACGGCTCCGTCGATGCCGCCGGAGCGATCGGCCTGTTGATGCAGAACCCGAACGACTACTTGATCCACGATCGTGTATCCGACGAGGCGCCTGATGAGGCGCTGTGCAGGTTCGGGCTGGCAGGGCTGCGCGACCGCGATCCTCGCGACCTCTCGGGCGGCGAGCGCCAGCGACTCGCGCTAGCGATCGTCACTCAGGACAATCCTGTCGCCCTGTTGCTGGATGAGCCGACCCGCGGAATGGATCGCGAGCTCAAACATCAACTCGCCGAGCAATTGATCGAAATGGCCGACGCGGGGGTCGCGGTAGTGCTCGCCACCCACGATGCGGTCTTCGCCGCGGAGTTCGCGCACCGCGTTCTGACGTTGGACGCTGGCCGACTGGTCGAACCTTCGCCGGTTCAGAGTGAAGAGATCGTGCCGGTGCCAACCGCATCGGCCCGTGTCGCACTGACCGGGGTCGCACGGTGACCAACCAGGCTACTTGGCAGCTGGCCAGCGCCGCGATTCTCGCTATCGCGCTAGTGGCCGGCTTCGTCTGGTTCGAGCGCTCGCGTCCGTCAGCACGGACCGTCGCGGCGGTTGCGGTACTGGTCGCCTTCGCGGTAGTCGGGCGGATCGTGTTCGCGCCGTTTCCGAACATCAAGCCGACCACCGACATCGTGATCATCGCCGGGTTCGTGCTCGGCGCCGAGCCCGGACTGATCGTCGGCGCGCTCGCCGCACTCGTCTCAAACTTCTACTTTGCACAGGGTCCGTGGACCCCGTGGCAGATGTTCGCCTGGGCGCTGTGCGGTTTGCTGGGTGCAATGCTGGCGCGGCTCTCAACCAGGATCGCTCGCGTACCGTTCGCGCTGTGTTGCGCGGCCGCGGGGCTGCTCTACGGCACGATCCTCAACTTCGGTTCAGCGGTCAACTTCGGTGGCTCCGACATCGTCGCCAGTTTCTTCGTCAACGTCGCTCAGGCGTTGCCGTTTGATCTCGCGCACGCGGTCGGCAACTTCGCTTTCTACATGGTCGCCGGGCCCGCTTTGGTGTTGATGCTCAGGCGGTTGCGTCGCCGCGCCGACGTCGACTGGCCGACAGCGTCGCCAGAGGCTGAACCGGCGCTTAATCACCTCTAAACGCGGCCATGCGAAACTTTTCTGGCCAAACACCGTTACTAGTGGAGGAAGTCCACTCAAAAAGTGACTCATCGGTAGTAAAAAGCCGGGCGCGAGTCGGCAATCGTCTGAAAAGACGCTCGCAAACTCATCTTTCGACTTGCAATTACCGAGCAGTTACTTTATGATGGTGATAGTTCGATCTGGACCACAACCCCTGTAAATCGCCCGTAAACAAGGCGGAAACAGGACAGACGGCCGGCACGAACGGGTCTGCGACGGCGGTGAGTAGAAACCGAATCCTCGCCCCAAACGTTGACAACCGCGCGCTCAGCGTGGACACAATTGCATTCAGACACCCAAGCGTCCAGAGGACGCAGCGGGCATTCAGCACGGCCCGGCGAAACAAGGTAGTTTGGAAAGCAAGAGCAGTGAGACATCCGTCAGAGCTAGCTTGTAACATTAAGTAACAAACCATCATCCCCATGTACGTCCAAATATGTACGTCCAAATCCCCCGCATTTCCCCGAAATAGAGGGTTTCCGACCGGCCAGAAAATGGCATAGGCAGTAGACGGCCCGGAAAGAAGCCTTTCACACGCACCGTTCGCAACGGAACCCCCATCCCGATTGCGACACAAGGACCGCGGCGCAGGCCGCAGCAATCCAAATGGTGACGTCCGAGCCCCATCCCACCCACGTAACGACCACAGGAACGCCAAGTGACCACATTCACGCACGAAATTTTTGAGATTCCGGAGATCGGCCTTCTGCTTGAGGCAGAGTCCGTCACCGAGGAGCGGTTGCTGGAGCTCGCAGAAGTCCACGAACTCGACGACTCGCTGCTTGAAGACCTGAAGTCGCGCCTCGTCGAGGCCGACGTCAATGTCATCAAGGGCGACGAGGACGACTCCGAGGCCCTGGCTGTCGAGAAGCGTGCTCTAAGCGACCACGCGATCAACGCCGAGCTTCCGAGCGACCTTACGCGTCACTTCATCAACCGTGCCAGTCGCCACCGCATCCTCACCCGCGAGCAAGAGGTAACGCTAGCCAAGCGCATCGAGCGTGGTGACGAAGTCGCCAAGCGCCAGCTGATCGAGAACAACATGAAGCTCGTGATCAAGCTCGCCGGTAAGTACCGCGACCAGGGTCTTGAGTTCGGAGACCTGATCCAAGAGGGCGTCATCGGCCTCAACCGTGCGGCCGAGAAGTTCGACTGGCGCAAGGGCTTCAAGTTCAGCACTTACGCGACATGGTGGATCCGTCAGTCAATGCAGCGCGCCACGCAGAACCAGGGCCGTACGGTCCGTCTGCCCGTGCACGTCGCTCAGCAGCTGGCAAAGATTCAGAAGGCCACCCGTCGTCTCGCCGTCGAGCTCGCTCGTGAGCCCACCGACGCCGAGATCGCCGAAGCGACCGACATGGACATCGAAGAGGTCGAGCGCGTCAAGCTCGCGGCTCTTAAGCCGACCAGTCTCTCGCTGCCCGTCGGCGAAGGCGACTCCGAGTTCGGTGACTTCCTCGAAGACGAGGACGCAGTTACTCCCGAGGAGTACGCAGTCGAAGCCGAGCGTCAGCGCAAGATCACGCGTCTGCTGTCGCGTCTGTCACCCGACGAGCGCCACGTGCTCGCCGAGCGTTACGGCCTGGCCGGCGGCGAGCCGCGCACGGCCGAAGCGATCGCCCGTGGATCGGGCATGACCGCCGCCCGCGTCCGTGAGATCGAGAACGCTGCTCTCAAGCGTCTCGCCCAGGACCCCGAGGCAGTCGCGCTGCGCGCCGCATAAGGTGCGCCACTGCTAGAAGCTAATCATCCGTAGTATCGAAAAGGCCTCGCTAGCGCGGGGCCTTTTCTTTTGTTCCGTGGCGAACTGGCCGATGCTGAACTGTATGTTTTCTCGACGTGACGAAGGAACGTCGCCGGGCGCGCCCGGGGGCGACGGCTACTTGCGCTACCGGCTGGCGGCGGTCCCCGAGCTCGAGCAACGCCGGCGGACCGCGCTGCGCGACTGGATTGCCGCAACTGTTGTAGTCACCAGTCAACAACTGACGCCGTTCGGCGTGAAGTTGTCACTGACCTTTTTCCTGGTGATGTGCGGCTTCGCCGCGATCGCGATCGCGATCAGCTGGCTCATTTATCCGCGAGTGCCGTATAAACGCCTTCTTAAATATGAGCAGGCGATGATGATGATCGCCTGGGTCGGGACTGCCGTCCTCGTCTACGCGAGCGGTGGTGCAGGCAGCCCGTACATCTTCTTCTACGCCCAGTCGATGATTTACAGCGCGTACTTCTTCGCTCGATCACCCCTGTTGTACGCTCAGATCGCCCTCGGCACGATCGCGACGAGTTTGCCGATCTTCTACGACTTCGACGAGGCGACTTCGAGCAATTTCATACCAACGATCGCGATCGCGCTGGCGGTCTGGTGGACGATCTGTGCGGTGATCGCGATCAAACGCCGGGCGGTGCTCAATGCCGAGTGCGATGAACGGCGTCTGGCGTTGACCGACCCGCTGACCGGACTGGCGAACCGGCGCGCGATCGAAGAGTTTGCCGAAGATATTCGAGGCTCCGACGAGGACCATTTTGCCGTCGCCGTTGTCGACCTCAACGGGCTGAAGCGGGCCAACGGAGATTTCGGTCATGTCGGCGGAGACGATCTGATCAGGCGAATCGGTGCCGCGCTGTGTAAAGCCAGTCGGGTGGAAGACCAGGTTGCGCGTACGGGAGGCGATGAGTTTCTGGTGTTGATGCCAGGTGGCGACAGCTCACTGGTCGCGCTCTGGCGAGCACGGTTGAGCGACGAGATCGCGACCGACAATGATCATCGTGAACGCCGTCCGATCCTCTCGGTCAGTGTCGGGACCGCGGTCGCGCCGATCGACGGCAGCGACCTAGACGGCGTGGTCGAGGTCGCGGATCGTCGGATGTACGGCGAGAAAGCGGCGGCCGAGCACCAATCCCTCGTCGACGACCGGAGCGTCAGACAGCTACGCGGCGGTCATGCTTTGCGCGTCCCGGACCGCAGGCGGTTGTTTGATGTCGATTTCGCCTCGTTCGATGCTCCTGCCGGCACAACGGCGGCACTGGTGGTCGCAGTTGGGCTGGGATGGGCGATCCACGCGACAGAGGCGTACCGGAGTGTTCTGTCGTCGGTTGTCTTGATGGTCGTGGCCTACTTCGCGTACTTTGGCAACCGTCGCGAAGCCGTCATCGGGTCTGGCGCGACCTTGCTCGCGTTTACCGTTGCGTTCTTCGGATCGGAAGCGGTCTCGGTCGTCGGTCAGACGCGCTTTCTGACGATTATCTTCGCCGCAGCGGTGATCGCATATGCGCTGCAAACCAACGGGAGCAAGCTGACGCTGGCCCGACAACGAGCCAAGGACCTGGCCGCCGTAGATGCGTTGACCGGGGTCGCGAACAGGCGCCTGTTCGAGCGCGACGTCGCGGCCGCATTGGAATCGGCGGAGGCGGGCGATCAGAACATCGCCATGGAAGGTGTGCCCGCGCTGATACTCGTGGATATCCACGATTTCAAGAACGTCAACACGCGGCTCGGTCACCTCGGTGGCGACGAGCTATTGCGTCGCGTCGCGACCGCGTTGCGCGACGCGGTGGGGGACGACGGCGCGGTTTATCGCATCGGCGGCGATGAGTTTGCCGTCCTCTGTGGTGCTCACCACGCACAGCGCGTCGAGACGATCGTCCGCCGTTGCGACGAACTGATTCGCGCGATCGACAGCGATGGCAGCTACGTCCAGCAGGGTGTTTCGATCAGCGCTTGCCTCGGGTTCACGCGCTGGCAGCCGGGAGCGACGAAGGCATCGCTGGTCGGCGAGGCCGATCAGAAGTTGATGGCCTGTAAGTCCGAGATCGGCGCGACACGTGGCGTGCGGTCGACGGCGATGGCCGCGTCGTAACTCCGACCGACGAAGGATGTCGACCGAGCTACTGCGCTCGTGGTAGGTGGCGAAACTGATCAGCGGGACCTTGCCGCGCAAAGCTTCCGGATCGAGCTGCGGGAGCGGGGCACTTTGGGGCGGGACGGTCGGCGGGTCGGTCGACCCGGCGCCGTGCATACCGATCCTCGGCGGGGCAGCGCGTCGCCGGGCGTCGGTAGCGTGAGCGGCGATGATCTCGCGAGACCAAGCAATCAAGGCGCTGCCGGCGGAGCAGTTCGACGTGCTGGTGATCGGCGGCGGTGTGACCGGTGCCGGGGTGGCACTCGACGCCGCCAGTCGCGGCTACAGCGTGGCCTTGATCGAACGTGACGACTTCGCGGCCGGTACCAGTAGCCGTTCCTCGAAGATGGTCCATGGCGGCCTGCGCTATCTGCAGAACTTTGACATCGCGCTGGTGCGAGAGGCGCTGATCGAGCGCCGGATCATGGTCGAACTCGCGCCACACCTTGTCTGGCCGACGCCGTTCTTGGTGACCGCGTTCGAGGGCGAGCGGATCGATCGCAAGATCGGCGTCGGTCTAAATATGTACGACGCGATGCAGCGTGGTCAAGCCAGTCGTCGCGCCGAAAAGCAACGTCGCGCCGACCTTGCCGGTCTGAGCCTGCGGCAGTACAAACGCGAGTTCGACGAACAGGAGTGGAATCCCGAGCGGCATCGGATGATCGACGGCGAGGAGGTCAAGCAGCGGGTGCCAGCTTTGGCCGGCCGCGACCCAAAGGCCGCCTATCTGTTTTACGACTGTCAGACCGACGACGTACGACTGGTGCTGACGATTCTCGGCGAGGCCGAGCGCTACGGCGCGCTGATCGCCAACGACGTCGAGGCGGTTTCGCCACTGGAACACGACGAGCGGGTTGTTGGCGCGGTGGCTCGCGACACCGAGTCCGGTGATCAGTTCGAGATTCGCGCGCGCCATGTAGTCAACGCCACGGGCGTCTGGGCGGACCGCTTCAAGCCCGGCAACGCGCGCGTCGGCGACGTGCCGGTCATTCGCCCCAGTCGCGGCACCCACCTGACCTTCGCCAACGAGGACCTGCCCTTGCGCAAGACCGCCCTGGTCGTGCCGGCGGGCAAGGGGCGGATGATGTTCACGCTGCCGTGGATGGGCCGCACGCTGGTCGGGACGACCGACGTCGATTACGACGGCGAGCTCAATCACGTAGCGCCGCCGATGGCCGACGTCGAGTACATCCTCGACGCACTAAATCACTTCTTCGAGACTTCGCTGACCACAGCGAACATCACCGGTGCGTATGCCGGTGTACGTCCGCTGATCTCCTCAGGCGACCCGAAGAAATCGGTCGATATTTCACGAACCTCGGAGATGTACGAGACGCCGGGGGGCATGATCACGATGACCGGCGGCAAGCTGACAACGTGGCGCCCGATGGCCGAGCAGGTAGTCGATCGGCTGGTCGAACGTGACCGGCGAGAGGCGCCGGCGCGCACCGAGGAGATACCGCTCGGGCTGCCCGTGAATCCCCAAGACCTTCCGGTCGCACCCGGCATCGACGAGCAGGCCGCGCGCCATCTGGCGGCGCGTTATGGATTCGCTGCGACCGAGGTCGTCAAGCTGGTTCGTGAGGATCCGGCGCTCGGCGACCCGATCGTCGTCGATCTACCGGATCGACTAGCCGAGGTGACGATGGCCGTGCGTAGAGAACAGGCACGCTCGTTGGGAGATGTGTTCCTGCGCCGCACGCGGCTCGGGCTGTTGTCCGCCCGCTCGTTGATCGCCCCGGCGGACGAGGTGCCGATGGCCGTGGATCGCGTCGCGTCGATCATGGCTGCCGAGCTCGGCTGGGACGACGCCCGGCAGCGGCACGAGTGCGACGAGTGGCAGCGTGTCGCTAAAGCCGAGGGGATCCTGCCGTAGAACTTTGCCGTAGGCTTGAGTCGATGAACGCCATCGGCATCGGACTGAAGGCCCTGCCACGCTGGCGGCCGTATCTGATGGGTGTCGTCAACGCGACCCCAGACAGCTTCAGCGACGCGCCCGGCGTCAAGAGCGCCGATGACCGTGTCGAACTCGCCCGCAAGCTGGTCGAAGACGGTGCCGACATCATCGACGTCGGCGGAGAGTCCGGAATTACGAACAAGCCAGCAGTAGACGCCCAGCTCGAGATCGAGCGCATCGTACCGGTGATTTCGGCGATCACGGAGGCGTTGCCCGACACGGTGATCTCGGTTGACACATACAAACCGGCCGTCGCGCGCGCGGCGATCGCCGCAGGAGCACGCATCGTTAACGACGTAAGCGGGTTGGCTGACGACGACCTCGCAGCTGCGGCCGCCGAAGGCGACGCGGCGATTGTCCTGATGCACACCCGTGCTCAGCCCAAGCAGAAACTGTTCCCGCACTACGACGATGTGGTTGCCGACGTCAAAACTTTTCTCTCGGACGCGATCGCCCGGGCGACTGCGCGCGGCGTCCCGCTAGAGCGCATCGTCATCGATCCCGGGCCGGATTTCGCGAAGACACCGGCACAGACGATCGAGACGCTTCGCCGGCTTGAAGAGTTGGCCGACCTTGGTCGCCCGATCCTGCTTGCCGTCAGTCGCAAGGACTTCATCGGCGCGTTGACCGATCGCGGTCCGCGTGACCGCGACGCCGGCACGCTGGCGGCGCTTTCGGCCGGCGCAGATGCAGGAGTCGCCTTCGTGCGCGTGCACGATGTTGCGGCCGCAAACGACTTCTTGACCGTACGAGCGGCGCTGAATGGCCAGTTGGAAATTGATCCGGACCTCGCGCTTGCCGAAGAGAAACGCAGGGTCGAAGGCAGCGAGAGCTGACCGGACGAGCACGGAGGGCATCAAATGACGCAATTCTCAATCGCACATATCTCCGATTTGCACTGCGGGTCTTCGTATTTCGTGCCCGAACTGCTGCACAGTGCGATCGAGGAGATCAACGAGCATGAGCCGAACATGGTCGTCGTCTCCGGCGATCTGACGAACGAGGGCTACTTGCCCGAGTTTGAACTCGCCCAGGATTACCTCGATCGCTTGAAGGCCGAGCACCTAGTCGTGATTCCCGGCAATCACGATGCTCGCAACGTCGGCTACGAACACTTCGAGGACGTTTTCGGGTCGCGCAACAGCGATCTCTACACCGACGATCTCGCCGTCGTCGCCGTCGACAGCTCTGAACCCGACCTGGACTACGGCACGGTCGGCCGTGGGCAGTACAAATGGATTGAAGGCTGCTTTGACCGCGAGGCCGCGTTGAAGCTGTTTGTGCTGCATCACCACCTGCTGCCAGTGCCCGGCACAGGCCGTGAGCGCAACGTCGTGCACGACGCCGGCGACACGCTCGAGTGTCTGATGCGCTCGGGTGTCAATTTGGTCCTATCGGGGCACAAGCACGTGCCCTATGCATGGCGCTTCGAAAGCATGTTCGTCGTCACCACGGGCACCGTCAGCACGATGCGAGTGCGCGGCCGCACGAAGCCTTGCTATCTGATGATCCGTGGCAACGCCGATGAAGTCACGATCACGCGGCACTACCCGGGCGTCGGTAGCGATTTGCTGCTGCAGTTCAACCCGATGACGCTCGACTACACGAAGTCCGAGGAGATCATCGCCGGGCATCGCAGCACCCCGCCGCCGCGTCGACGGAGCCTCTAGACGTAGCTCGACCGCGATGTCGGGAGTACAACGATGCGGAGCTCAATGAGTACGACTGGGGGTCGACGGACACGGGCAATCGTCCTAGTAGACGGGGAGCACCACCCGGGTGTGGTGCACGACGCCGTCGAGGCTCTATCGGCCCAGCATGAAATCGCCGCGCTGGTCTTCTGCGGCGGCAGTGAGAAAGTTGGTCAGGCGACGCTCGCCGACGCCGAGCGTGTCTACGGGTATGACCTGACATTCGGCGACGATCCGGAGGCTGCACTGCAGAGTGCGATCGCCGGCCATCGAGCCGATCTGGTGATCGATCTTGCCGACGAACCGATCGTGCCGCTGTCGGCGAAGTTGCGTCTGGCCGCGCTTGCGATGGCCGCTGGGCTCGCGTATGAAGCGCCCGGCATGCGTCTGGACCCGATCGAAATGCGTGAGCTTGAGTTCGCCGGACCGAAGATCGCGGTGATCGGCACCGCAAAGCGAACGGGTAAAACCGCGATCTGCGGCCATCTGGCCGGGTTGATCGCCAGCGCCGGCGGCGCTCCCGCGATCGTTTCGATGGGACGTGGCGGGCCGCCCACGCCACAGCTCGCGCATCCACATACCGGTCTTGATGAACTTCTTGCACTCGCACGCAGCGGCGTTCACGCGGCTTCGGACTACCTCGAAGACGCGGTGCTCGCCGGCGTCCCGACAGTCGGATGTCGGCGTGTCGGTGGCGGGCCGGGAGGCCAGTCTGGCCCAACCAACTTTGTCGAGGGCGCTGTGCTTGCCGCCGGTATTCCAGGCGTCGACTTCCTGTTGTTCGAGGGCAGCGGCGCGACGGTGCCGCCGGTAACCGCCGACATCACGATCTGCGTGACGGCCTCGGCCGAGCAGTCCTCAACGCTCGCCGGACCGTTGCGACTCGCGCTCGCCGATCTGGTGCTGGTGCACGCGGATGAGCCGGGCGCACTCGATGCCGCACGGCGCTGGACGAGGGGCGAGGTCGTGCCGTTCTCGCTGATACCCGGCCCGGCGGGCGACATACCCGCGGAAGCGCGGGTAGCGTTTTTCTCGACCGGACTGGGCGAACCGGAGGGCGTCGAGGCGGTAGTCACATCCCGCAATCTCGCCCGCAGAGCGGAACTCGAGGCCGACCTCAACCGCGCCGCCGCTGCCGGCTGCACGCACTACTTGACGGAGCTGAAGGCCGCCGCGATCGATCTGGTCGCCGAGCGTGCGCAGCGCGAGGGTGCCGAGGTCGTCTTCGTCCGCAATCGACCTGTGACAAGCGACGCCGACCTGGATGAGATCCTTTTAACCATGCATGAGCGGGCAAACAACTTGGTGGTCGCGCGGGCTGGAGGCGGTGGCGATGCCTGACGAGAGCGCCAACGTCGTCGGCGGCGCAACGCCCGGGTCGGCCCGCGCAGTGCAGGTCGTTAAAGAAGACCGCCGTTTTCCATACTCAAAGGGCCTGATGGCGATGTCGCTGATGGCCTCCGGTCTTGCTCCCGACCGTTCCTATGAGCTCGCGACGGTGGTCGAGCAGAAGCTGCTCGGACGTGAAGGGCTCGATATCGCCTCCGGCGATCTTTCGCGTCTGGCCGAGGAGGTGCTGGCGGCCGAAGAAGACGACGTCGCGGTTCGGCATTTCCGCCAGTGGCGACGCCTTGACAGGCTCAACAAGCCGTTGATCCTGCTGATCTGCGGCGCCACCGGCGTCGGCAAGTCGACGTTGGCGACGATGCTGGCGCACCGGCTCGGGGTCACACGCGTAACCGCCACCGACATGGTCAGGCAGGTGCTGCGTGCGTTCTTTTCCAATCAGTTCATGCCGGCGGTTCACCACAGCTCATTCGACGCCGACCACGGAGTGCGCCTCAACACAACCTCCGGCGACGCGTTGTTGACCGGGTTTGAGCGACAGGTCGAGCAGGTCTCGGTAGGGATCAAAGCCCTGATCGAGCGTGCTGCGATCGAACGCACGTCGATGGTGATCGAGGGCGTCCACTGCGTTCCAGGCGCCTTCGAAGGGCTCCCGCAGCTCGACGCGGTGGTCGTCCAGGTGGTCGTCGCGATCGAGGACGAGGATCTCCATCGAGGCCACTTTTTCGCGCGCGGCGAGTCGCAGGCACGCGCCGTCGAGCGTTACCTCGGGGCCTTCGGGCGGATCCGCCGTTTGCAGGACTACATCGTCTCCAGAGCGCGTAAAACAGGCATTCCAGTGGTCGAAAACAGCTCACTTGACGACGCGTTGGTCGAGATCATGAATCTCGTGCTGGACACGATCGAGGCCGAGCTTGAGTAGTGCGCGCTTCGGTCCGGTTGCCGTCGCGACCATGTAGGATCGCGGCCGTCTCATGAGTCACGTCCTCGACATCGACACCCTGCTCGAAAGCCCGCTGGCCGATCTTCACGCGCTGGCCGGAGAACTCGAGCTCGACGGCTACCGCATGCTGCGTAAGGCCGATCTGACGATCGCGATCCTCGAATCACGCGGTTCTGTCGCCGACGAGATTCGACCCGCCGTCGAGGCGAAGGCGGCCGAGCTGGCCGCTCTGCGCGCCGAGCGCGAGCGGATTGCTGCTGAACTCGCCGAGGCCGAAGAGGCAGAGCGCGAGGAGGCCGCACGTCTACGGCGTGAGACGTCCGGCGCTGCCCGTGGCGAACGCGGCGGATCGCGTAATCGCGGCGGACGCGGACGTGGTGGATCTGGCGGCGGTAGCGGCGAGCGTGGCCGTGGTCGCGGCGGAGAACGCCGCCCCGGCGATCGCCCGGACCGTAAGCCACGCGAGCGTGGCGAACAAGGCGGCAAGGCCGGCCAATCGGCTCCGGCCCAGTCGACATCTGGACAGGCTTCTTCACGAGGATCTTCGCAACGTGGCGGCCGTGGCCGCGGACGTGGCGGAGACGACTCGAAACAACAGGGCACACAGACCCAGCAGACACGGACTCAGCAGACACAGGCCCAGCAGACCGTCACAGTTACGGGCGTTTTTGAGCCCGGCTCCGGCGGCGGTGGCCGTCTGCGCACCAACCTTGCCAAGCGAGTTCGTCCGGACGCCGACGTCCAGCGCGGCGAGGTCCGTAAATGGCGCTTGCACCGGGGCGATGTAGTCACCGGCGAAGCCCGCAAAACCAAGCGCGGACGCACCGATTTCCAGCTCGCCGGCATCACCTCGGTCAACGGTCAAGACCTGGCACAGCGTGAGAAAAACCGCGTCCGTTTCGCCGAAGCCGACGCCGGCGGAACTGGCGACCGACTGGCCCAAAAGCTCTTCAAGCACGCTCCGATCGGCGGCGGTTCGCGTGCTGTCGTCACCGGACCGACGCGTGCCGCGGCCTCCGAGATGATCGCCAAGCTCGCCGATGACCTCGCCGGTTCTGGTGTCGTCACGGCATTGTTGGTCCCGGTCGCGCGTCCCGACGGCAGCGCGCCCACCGCGAGTGGCTACGACGTCGTCGCCAACGAGCCGGGCAAGCCGGCGGAAGATATTTCGCCGGCCCTCGAACTAGTTCTCGAGCGCGGCAAGCGGATCGCTGAAAGCGGGCGCAACGCTGCAGTCCTGATCGACGGTCTCGACTTGCTGCCCGGCGACAAGGCCGCCGAAGTCTTCAACGCTGCCCGCAATCTCACGCAGCACGGTTCACTTACGGTCATCGGTTCGGCGGGAGCGGGTTCGGCCCTAGAGGCGCTCGCCACGACTATCGCCGTCGTCAGCGGCGGACGCAGGCTGAAGCTCGACAAGAAAGCCAGCTGGTCCGCAGACAAGTAAGGCCGACCGCCGCGCTAGTTGCGGTACGAGACCTGGCGCCATGAAGGGCCGGTCGCGAGAATTATCGGTTCGTAGCCACGATCAGGCTGTGCGTAAAGAAAGTCTGTGGTCTCCGGGTCAAAGACGACGTCGAGTTCACCCTCAATCACGCGCTGGTCAAGCCAGGCCCCGCGAAAGACGAGCCTGCGAAGCCAGTGAACCAGCGATCCCTCGTCGTTAGCCGTGAGTTCGCACCAGCATTCGTTGATGTGATGCCCCAGCGCTGATACCGCGCCGTGGACCTCACCGTTGACGACTAGGTTGACGAGGTCCTCGACCTCTTCCTGCTCGAGCCGATGCTCGATGAAGTTCAGTTTCAGCGCGGCCTGCTCGACCCGCTCGCAGAAGTCACGCTCGTTGAACGTGAAGCGAAGTTCGCCGTACTCGAGGACGTAGTCCGAGCCGGAGTCGTAGTTCTGTCTGCGGTAAGAATCCATGATTTTGGTCGCGGCACGAGAGTGCGTCCCTGCGTCGGGAGGTTACGGCTGATTCCTAGTGCTCCGATAGCGCTGCACGGTGGTTTGCACAAATACCGCGTGTGTGGGAGGCCATCTCTGCTCGCCAAATCCTTAACTAATTGTGAGGGCAATTTCTGAGATCTGGCAGACCGATCGCGGCGCGCTGATTCGCGTCCGGCGCGCGCGTCTTCTCGGCCGTCTGCTCGGGTTGATCGCGGCGCCGATGCCGGGCCGTGGCGAGGCGCTGCTGCTGGCAGGCTGCCGCAGTGTCCACAGCGTCGGCATGACGCAAACGATCGACGTCGTTTTCAGCGATCGCGGCGGCCGGGTACTGGCGGTGCGGGCACTGCAACCGTGTCGGATCGCGGGGTGTCGCGACGCCGCCGACACTTTCGAGTTTGCGATCGGCCAGGCCGCTGCTTTAGAGATCCGGCCCGGCTCAACGCTCAGCTTTCTCGCACGAACCCAAGCGGAAGCGAGCGCCGTAGGGGCGATCGCGGTCCGATCAAAACCACGGCCGCAAGCGGTCCCAACCTCGGAGTGACGATGCACACCACAACACAACCGCGACCAACGTCGGGTGGTCACGAAACCGCTCGGATTCTGATCGTCGAAGACGACGACGCGACGCGCGATTCGCTCGCGCGCGGGCTCGAACTCGACGGCCACGACGTGGCGACGGCAGCCAGCGTCCGCGCCGCTCGCGAATCGTTGCGTCGAAATCGGGCCGATGTGATCCTGCTCGATGTCGCGCTGCCGGATCAATCGGGATATCAGCTGTTGCGCGAGATCCGCGCCGCCAGGATCGGCGAAGACATCCTGCGTCGAGACGTGCCCGTGCTGATGCTCTCCGGACATGGTTGCGAGACCGACCGTGTGCGTGGCTTCGAACTCGGCTGCGACGACTACATCGTCAAGCCGTACTCGTTCACCGAGTTGCGCGGGCGTATCGCCGCGGTCCTCCGCCGAACGTTGCCCGAGGCAGACGACGCGATCGACCGGATCGGCGAACTGACGATCGATCGTCGCGGTCGGACCGTGCAGGTCAACGGCCGGCCGGTGATGCTGACGATCAAGGAGTGGGGGCTGCTGCTCGCACTCGCAGACGACCCGACCCGCGTGTTCTCGCGTGACGAGCTGCTTACGGTCGTCTGGGGATACCGCTCCGCCGGGACGACACGCACGCTCGACGCGCACGCCTGTCGGCTACGCGGCAAGCTCGCGGTCGCGGGAACGCGTCGCTACGTCGTGAACCTGTGGGGCGTCGGCTACCGCCTGATCGATCCCGTTGCGCCACCGATCGGGCCGTCGGGCTCGCTCGACGGCGACGGCACTCGGGAGGCCGCGCGATGAACACGCCGTTGTGGCTCTCGATTCTCGGCTCGCTACTTGTGGCCTGCGCGGTTGCCCGATGGCTTTCAAGTCGACGTCGCCGACGTCTGGCACGCGAGATGCACGAACTGCGCGGCTCGCTGACTGCGGCGCGGCTGGTCGTCGACATGATGCCCTGGCTCGGCGAGTCCGAACCGGCTGCATGTCTGGCTGCGAGTGATGAGCTGGCCCGTTCCTACCGGTCGCTTTGCGCGTTTGATCGTCAACTGCACGCTCCGCCGTGGGGCGATCTCGGTCTGATGCGCGGGCTCAAAGCGCGTGCCCGGACAAACGGGCTTGTCGCCGTCGCGCCGGAACTTGACCGACTGACGCTGATCTGGCAGCTGGCCGCCGACCGGCTCGGTCGCCAGTTGGTCAGAGACCTCGAGATCGGCGACGCGAGGGTTCGTGGCAGCCGTCGGCATCTCACCGAAGCCGTCACAAACTTGCTCTCAAACGCAGTGCGTCACGGTGACGGCACGATCACCCTGAGCGCAAAGCTGCGACCGGAGGCTTCGACTTTGAGAATCGAAGTGCGCGACGAGGGCCCTGGTCTGACGAGACCGGTCGCATCACTTGCCTCGGCGCGCAGGAACAGAGTCGGGTTGCGTCGGCTGGGGCCGCACGGGCATGGACTGTCGGTTGCAGTTCGCGCCGCGCAGCGCTTAGGCGGCGCGGTGAGCAGCGCGCCATCCAACGGCGGTGCGGTGCTCGTGCTCGAGCTACCGCTCGCCGCAGTGGACGTCCAGTTCGACGAATTCGAAGGGCAGATCGATGCACCCGACTACATCGCATCGGGCCAGGCTCGCCCCGTCGGCCTTGCCGACGAACCGCAATGAGCCGGCAACCGAGGCGCTTCGCCGCGTTCGCCCTGGCAACTGCGCTGGTGTGCGGGCTCAGCGCTGCGTGGCTGGTGTCCGGCTACACCGATCGCATCGCTCGAGAGGCGGGGCCACCGCTTCGACTACTTGTCGCGGCGCGCGAGATTCGCCGGGGCGACGAGATCGACGCGGACTTCATCGACTCCGCAGTGACCAGCAGGATGGTGCCTTCGGCTTACGCACCCGTTGGGGCACTCGACTCGGTCGAATCGCTTGCGGGTACTCGGGCATTGACCGACCTGCCGCACGGGGCGTATCTGACGGCCGAGTCGTTTTCGCCGACCGCCCGTGGCGGCGGATACCGACTTCGCGCCAACGAACGTGCCGTGACAGTCGCCGCACTCGCCGCGGCCGTCAATCCGGTTGCGGGGCAGCGCGTTGATGTGATTGCTAGTGGCGTCGGCGGTGGCACTACGACCGTGCCGTTGCTGTCGGGTGCAGAGGTGCTCGCGCTCGGCGGCGATCCGGCCGTGTCAGCCGATACCTCTGCCGACGCAGGCAGCGAGCGAACGCAGAGGACGATCGCGGTCACTCTGCGGGTCGCAGCGGACCAGGCGACCGAGCTGGTTCGCGCTGACGCCTTCGCCAAGGAACTGCGCCTGTTGATCATCCCATGAGACCTTTGACCGCCGTCTACTGAGTCACTAAAGGATTCTCTGGCACCCGTCGATACGGAATCTGCGTGCCTTCACGCGCCTTCCGCATGAACCCGAACCCCATCAACTCAGCGAGACTCCACTTTCCTTTCGGCGCTCGCGCCTGCGCGATCGCACTGCTGCTGGTTTCGGCGGCCCTGGTTCTGGTCTTCGGCAGCGCCGCCGACGTCGACGCCAAGAAGTCGAAGAAGGCCGCAAGCGTCGCTAAGAAGCTTCCGACCGTCACGCGCGTCGACCCGCGCGCGGTCAACATCGGAGATACCGTCACGATCTCTGGTCGCAACATCGTCAAGGGCAAGAACAAGATGCTCGTGGTGTTCGCCCGCGCTGGCAGTAAGCGTAAGTTCACGCAGCGCGCCACCGGCGTCAACTCAAAGACCGTCAAGGTCAAGATCCCAGACGTTTCAAGCGACATCACTGACACGAGCGCGTTGCCGGCATCGGTATTTCGCGTGCGTCTGATCAGCAAGTATGGGATCAGCAAGAAATGGTCATCACCAGGGGTTTCCCCGTTGATCTCGATCGGCGCGAAAGACATCACTGCGGCCGGCGACTGCGATCTCGACGGCATCAAGAACGCCGTCGATCCCGATGACGACAACGACATGCTCGACGACATCACCGAGGGTCTCGCAGCGACCGACCCGTGCAACATCGACACCGATGACGATGGTCCGACCGACTACTACGAGTACCGCGTCTCGTATGAGTACAACGGTGGTCCGGTGCTGCCGTACCCGTACCTGCGTCCGTTCCCGAACCCGATCGTCGGCGATAGCGCCACCGACTTCGACGGTGACAATCTTTCGATGAAAGAAGAGTTCCTCGCCTGGAAGTACACGGGCCGCATGGATCGCTTCTACAGCGACGCCAACCAAGACTCCGACATCGACGGCGTGTTCGACGATGACGAGGATGAGGACGCTGACCTGCTTCCCAACCTTGTCGAACTGCGTCTATTCGAGAACCCGCGCACGCTCAACTTTGTTCGCACCGACAGTGACGGCGACGGACTGTGCGACGGTCTCGACGACGAAGAGCATGACGGTCCCGCGATTGCCGTCGCGAACGCCGACTGCGCGACCGCAACGCCGAACAACGGCCCAGGCGACACTCCGCCCGGACCTTTCGGCGGCGACCCGAGTCCGGCGATCGACCTCGACGACAACCAGTACAGCAACTGGTACGAGTGGAACTACGGCACGCTGTTCTCGTGGTACAACCCGTGCATTCCGAGCGGCTACCCGACCAGTCCGTTCTGCCCGCACCCGTAGGCCCAGCCGTGCGCCCAGCTGTACGTCCAGCCCTAGGCTGAGCGTTCGCCCAGCACACGAAACGTCGAACGTTTCGTGCAAATACGCCAGCTGAGGGAGTCCAAACCGGGCGCCCAAACCCTTAATAGGGTGTGACCGCAAACTCGCACCGGCCGGCACCGCTCGACGCCGACAGCTATGCCACACAACTGCGTGAACGCGCGATCGACGAAGCGCGATCAGGTCGGCTGCGGCTCGACGAACGTGGGGAGGGCCTGCGCGAGCACATCGAGGCGCTGGTGGCTCACGAGGCGCCGGCACTCTCGCAGTCGTTGCGCGACGATCTCGTGCAGCGCGTCGTCACCGCTTCAATCGGCTTCGGGCCGCTAGAAGCGCTGTTTGCCGATCCCGAGATCGACGAGATCATGGTCAACGGACACGAATCGGTCTGGGTCGAGCGAGCGGGCAACCTCGAGCCTGCTGCTGTCTCGTTCGAGTCGCAGCTCGAGCTGGAGAACCTGATCGAGCGGATGATCGCGCCGCTCGGCCGGCGCGTCGACGAGGCCTCACCGATCTGCGATGCGCGCCTACCCGATGGCTCCCGCATCAACGTCGTGATTCCCCCACTGGTGCTCGGCGGTCCGACGCTGACGATTCGCCGGTTTCGCCACGGGCGGCTCGGACCGGATCAGCTAGTGGCCAACGCGACGCTTAGCGAGCAGGCTCTGGCGGTGTTGGCCGGCTGTGTGCGACACCGGCTGGCGATGCTCGTCAGCGGCGGCACGGGGTCCGGCAAGACGACCACACTCAACGCCCTCTCGGCATACATTCCGGTTGACGAGCGCATCGTCACGATCGAAGACGCCGCAGAACTGCGACTGCGACAAGGGCACGTCGTCCGGCTCGAATCGCGACCGGCCAACATCGAGGGCAGGGGCGAGGTGCCGATCCGTGCCTTAGTCAAGACTGCGCTGCGCATGCGGCCGGACCGCATCGTCGTCGGCGAGGTTCGCGGCGGCGAGGCGCTCGACATGCTCTCGGCGATGACCACCGGACATGACGGCAGCATGACAACCGTCCACGCCAACTCGCCGAGCGGCGCCTTAGAGCGGATCGAGACACTCGCGCTGATGGCCGGCGTCGATGTTCCGTTCGCGGCCGTGCACAGGATGGTCGGCTCTGCGATCGAGGTCGTCGTTCATCAATCGCGCACGCGTGCGGGTGGCCGGCGCGTCGGCGCGATCTCAGAGGTCGTCGCTGGCGACAGCGGCTATCGACTCAATCCGGTGCTGTACATCGAGCGTGATCGCGAGGTCTGGAGCAGGCCGCACTCACCGGTGCTTGATGAAATCGTCGCGGCCGCTCGTGGCGACGCCGCATGACTGCGCTCGCGCCGGTTCTCGCGGCCGTTTCGGCGGGCGCACTTACGTTTGTGTTGGCGCTGCTCGTTGCCGTCCGCGCGCCGGCCCGGGCAGTGTTATCGGAGAGTCCAACAGGCTTTCAGTCGACTGCACGTTGGCGTGAGCTGATCGAGGTTGCCGTTGCCGAGGGAGTGCTGCCGGCGTCGAAGGGGCGGCGGCGAACTGCGGTTCTCGCCGCGCTTGCGGGGGCTGGGTTCGGATACTCACTGCTCGGCATCGTCGGCGCGGTGCTCTCCGGGGCGCTCGCACCGATCGGGTTGCGTTCGTTTCTCGCGTCCCGCCAGAGGCGCTACGCGGCTCGCGTCGACGCGCACGCCGGTGAGCTCGCGGCGGCGCTGGTCTCGGCGTTCGTCGCCGGCCATTCGGTACGTGGCGCTCTGCTGGGGGCGGGGCGCTCGCTGCCTGCGCCGCTCGGCGACGAGCTCGATCGTGTCGGAGTCGATCTTGCGCTGGGGCAGACGCTCGAGGACGCGCTCGCCGCGCTTCGCGATCGCACCGCGTCACCGCGCATCGAGTCGATCGTCGGCGCGATCGAGCTGCATCGCCGCTGCGGTGGTGATCTCGCCGAGTTGATGCGAGAGCTTGCAGCGGCGTTTCGCGCCCGCGACCTGGCGCGTCGAGACGCCCACGCGTCAACTGCGCAGGCGCGCTTCACGGCGTTTCTGGTCGCTGCGATGCCATTGGTCGCCGCGCTGCTCACTGAACTGGCGAAGCCGGGCACGGTTGCCGGTGCACTGACCTACGCACCCTCGGCAGTATTGATGTTCATCGCGCTCGGTCTGTTGACCGCCGGCGGCCTGCTTTGTGCGAGGGTCGGTCGGGTGTGAACGGTGGTCACGTCTTGATCGCGGGAATCTCCGGAGTCTCTGCGTTCAGCCTCGCGATCGGCGTCGCGACGATCTCGCAGGTTCGTAAGCCCCGGCAACGTGACGCGGTCGGTCGTGGCCGGCCACGCGTTTCGGCAGCGATCCGGCGCGTGCTCCTGGCAATCGCACAGATCGCGCCGACGTTGGTGGCCAGAGCCGGGAGGCGTGACGTCGACGCGGCGATAGCGGCCGCCGGCCTTACGGGACGCATCGGATCACGCGACGTCGCTGCGGCCCGTGTGTTGAGCGTCGCGGTCGCAGCGCTATTGGTGCCGCGTATCGTCGCTATGGCGCCCGGTCGTACGCTGCCGCTGGTTCTGGCGCTGTGGTTCTGGATCGCTGCCGAACTGCCTCTCTGGTGGTTGCGTCGGACGGCGACCCGCCGCGGCGAGGCGATGCGGGCCGCGCTTCCCGACGCGCTGGAGCTGATGCGGGCATGTCTGTCGGCCGGCCTGACCTTGAGACGATCGCTGCTCCTGGTGGGCGATCACTGCAGCGAGCCGATCGCTTCAGAGTTCATCTGTATCGCTGCCGAGATGGCACTCGGCGTGTCACAGACGCTGGCGCTGGACGGGCTGGCGGCCCGCAATCCACTTCCCGAAACCAGGGCGCTTGTTTCGGCGATGCATCAGGCAGATCGGCACGGATCCCCGTTGGCACCGGTGATCGCGGCGCAGGCCGACGAAGCACGCCGCGCACACAATCGCGCGACAATCGAGCGAGCGGCACGCGCCGGGCCAAAGATCCAGCTGATCGTCGCGACAACGATTGTGCCGGCGGCGCTGATCGGGCTCGCGGCGGTTGTGATCGCCGCGATCGCCCGTGGTGAGATGACCTTCTTCTAGCTCGTGACTTCCGACCGGACGCGCGTTTCGGTCCAGATCTGACCCTCCGCGAGGTCTTGCATCCCGAGCCAGAGAAAGTTCATCAGGTGGCGACAAGGCACGTCGGGCTCGAGCGGGGCCTCGGACTCGGTCCACCAAGTTCCAAGCGATTCGGCCGCGCCGAGCATCGCGTGTGCCATCGCGGTGCGGCGTTCGTCGTCGGAGAACGGATCATCGGGGGTCTGTTGCGAAGAGACGCGGGCGAGGTCACCGATGACGCCGCGCAGGTCGTTGTGGACATCCTCGACGATCTCACGAAATGCGGGGTTTTCGTAGAACGATTCGAGACGAACGAGCTGCCACGCCGTTCGCTTATCGCGGATGAAGCTGAAAAAGGCGAGAAATCCATCCCAGAGATGTTTTTCGGCACTGTCTTCTGGTCGGAACGACTCGCGGACGGTCTCGAGTAGGTCCGCTCCGGCACGGCGCAGACATGCCGAGTACAAGCCATCTTTCGAGTTGAAGTAGGCGTAGAGCATCGGCTTCGAAATTCCAGCCTCCACAGCGATCTGGTCCATCGAGGTGCCGTGGTATCCGAGGCCACCGAAGATCTCGGTAGCGACGTCGATCATCTGCCGTTCGCGCACGCGGCGCGGCAGCCGAACACGGGGGGCGGGCTCGTTCTTGGCGTCGGCGCCGTCCGGAGACCCCGGTGAATCGGTCAATTTCATAAGTGCTCCTTGTGGGTCTGGCATGCCTGGTCGCAGTCTCGGCCGGCAGATGGAGACAAACTTCTGATTCTGTCGAAATCGCGGTTCATGCTACCTGCTTTTGATTAGCGGTGTCTGCTGCCCGTGTGACGTCCTTGTCCTTTAGTGGATCGTTGCAGAACCGGTCCTCAGACCGCCGATTCACGTGGTGGAACCGCCGGCCAAAAAAACTGGTCGGCCAGCCAGTTCGAAATCAATGTAACGCAGATTTTGAGAAATTGCATCCCTAAATTTGCATCCGGTCTAGTACGACCGCATTGGTCCGCGGTGCGGCGGTCGGCGCGGGCGCGGCTCGCAAGCG
>JBASTN010000081.1:0-13133 GCA_049274915.1 Solirubrobacterales bacterium | reverse complement strand
AACTGCGGCCGGCGGCAGCTCGGGTGCGAGCGCCTCGGGCTTGGGCGTCACCGGCGCCGAGCCGAGGCCGCCGATCGCCGGGCGCTCGGGCACCCGGAGGTCGATGTACTTCGCACCCTTGGCAGCGGATCCGGCGAGTACAGCCGTCGCGGCCGTCCATTTGGCGGCCGCCTGCTTGCTCGTGCCGAAGATCAGTTTGACGTTCTTGTCGAGTGTCAGGACCAAGCCGTCACGACTCCAGCCGACGTTCTTAACTCGTCGCAACAAAAGATCAGGTGCCGCTCCAAGCACCGTCAGCGCGCCACGCGACTTGGCGTCGGAGATGTGTCCTTTGGCGATCGGCCCAGGCACGTCGAGCATCGGCAGTGCAGATAGCTGACGTGCCTCACTGAGAATCAGTCCCTTGTTCGTCAGCGCAACAACCTGGCCGCCGACCTTCGCTACGGCTACGGCCCGGCGAACGTCGACAAAGATCGTCAGTCGGTGTGGAAGATCGCTTTCGACGCGAACGTCGGCAACATCGACGAACTCGCGGACGGCGGCGGTCAATCCGGCTTGATCGACGTTCATCGTCGTCATCGTCTTCGCTTCGGCGACCAGCGCGCGACGCGCCGCCTTGTCGTAGTACCCCGAGAGACCGACGACGCGGACCTGCTCGACTGCGACGAGGCTGGAGTTGCGCACCAACAGCCAGCTAACGCTGAGCAGCACGATCAAGGACGCGACGATCACCAGCATGACGCGACGAGTCGGCCGCCAGCGGCGGACCCCTGTGATGCGCGCACGGGCGCGGGCACCGTCGATGCGAGAGCGCGTCGGCAGCTGAACCCTTCCGCGCGTACGCGCGGCTTCGAGTGCGGCAGACCAGTTCATCGTCCGCCGCCCCAGAGAGCACCATCGACGTCACCGAGCACCTGCACCTCGGTTTCGAGCGTAATTCCGGTCAGTCGGCGGACCCGGTCACGGCCCTCGGAGATCAATGCGACCACATCGGCGGTCGTCGCGTTCGCAAAGTTCTCGACGAAGTTGGCGTGCTTCGGTGAGAACCGTGCGCCGCCGACCTCAAGGCCCTTGCAGTCGGCCGCTTCGAGCAGTTGACCAGCCGTGCGATTCTCGGCACGTGGGTCGTCGGGGTTTTTGAAGGTCGAGCCGAACGTCTTGATGCCGCCTGGCTGAGCGGCCTTGCGACGGTCACGCAGATCGGCAAGCTTGGTCTTGATCGCCTGCGGGTCACCGGCGGCGAGCTTGAACTGCGCGCTTGTCACCACCTGGTTGCCGGCGATATTGCTGTGGCGATAGGAAAACTCGAACTGCTCGGCGGTTCTGCGCTCGAGACCGCCGGCGCATGCCACCTCGGCCCATTCGAGCACGGCGGCCAGCTCGCCTCCGTAGGCGTTGGCATTCATGCGGATCGCCCCTCCGACCGTGCCGGGGATGTTGACGCCGAACTCAAGACCAGCGAGACCGGCCTCGGCGGTCTGAGCTGCGACTCGCGGCAGGCGCGCTCCACCGCCGCAGAACACTTGTTCTGCGCTGATCGTTGTCTGAGTGAGTTGTCCGTCGAGTTTGATGATCAATCCCTGAAATCCGCTGTCGGCTACCAATAGATTCGATCCCGAGCCGATCACCCCTACCGCGAGCTTCGCGCCTCCGGCCCACGCCAATAGCTCAACTACCGATTCGCCGGTCTCCGGACGGGCGAAAAAGTCCGCCTGACCGCCGGTCCGAACGGTCGTCAGACGTGCGAGGTCGTAGTCGCGTTCGACGATCGACGGGATCTCGCTCATGTCGCCTCGACCAGCTTGTGCGCGAAGGCGGAAATGTCACCGGCTCCGATCGCGATACACACGTCGCCGGGCCGCAGCTCGCTGTCGAGTGCTGCTCGCGCGCTTTCGAAGTCGGGTGTCCAGTGGACACGCATGCCCGGACGTGCATCGTAGGTCTGCACGGCTACCTGTAGCCCGGTGACGTTGGGGAAGTCCTCCCTACGTTCGCGCGACGGGTAGATCGCAGTGATGATCGCGACATCGGCCAACGCGAGCGCCTCGCCGATCTCTCGCGCCATCGTCACTACGCGCGAAAACAGGTGCGGCTGATAAACCGCGATCACGCGGCCGTCACCGGAGGCCGAACGGGCGTTGTTCAGCGCGGCGCGTAGCTCGGTCGGGTGGTGTCCGTAATCGTCGTAAATGGTTGCGCCGGCGCGCGTGCCAATTCGCTCGAAGCGACGGCCGACGCCCGAGAATCCGGCCAATGCTTCGACGGCCTGGCCGGTCGGATACCCGAGATGGCGAAGTGACGCGATCACGGCCAGCGAGTTGAGCACGTTGTGGTCACCGCGCACGGCGAGTTGAACCGCGAACGTCTGGCCGTCGACCGTCAGTTTGAATGATGTCCCGCACGAAGGATCAGCGGGCGTCTCGAGCTCGCTCGCGATCAAGTCGGATGGGTCAAATGCGTCAGCTGCGGTGGCGAACTCTCCGTCGCCGATGATTCCGTAGCCGAGCGCACCTTCGCGGCCGCTCAACCCGGCGAGCGACCGCTGTCCTCGCCATTTCACGCAGACGGTGCTGTTGGCGGCGTACTGATCGAACGCCTCCATCAACTCGTCGATGCCTCCCGGATAGGTCTGGTGATGCTCAAGCTCGACGTTGGTGACAATCGCAACCTCTGGATTGAGCTTCAGAAAGGATCGATCGGACTCGTCGGCTTCGACGACCGCCACGTCTCCGGCGCCCCAATGGGCGTTGGTCTCGCGCCCGCCGATGGCGATCTCACCGCCGACAAAAAAAGCGGGATCGGCACCGAGTTCGGTCAGCGCATGCGCGGCCATCGCCGTGGTTGTCGTCTTACCGTGCGTGCCGGCCATCGCGATCGTGTGTGGCTTCTGACCTACGAGCTCGGAGAGCAGGTCCGATCGATGCATCACGCGAAGTCCTAGTTCGCGAGCGCGCGCCAGCTCCGGATTGTCCTCGGCGATCGCGGTTGAGATGACGACATCGGCACCGTCGGGGACGTTCTCGGCAGCCTGACCGATCGAGATCTCAACCCCGTTCGCCGCGAGTCGCTGTGTATAGGACGAGGCCTGGCGATCTGAGCCCGAGACGGTTGCGCCGAGTTGCGCCGCGACCAGCCCGGCGCCGCTCATCCCGGTTCCACCGACGCCGATCAGATGGATTTTGCGTCCCTGCATGCTCGTCATCGAACGCCCACCGCGATCAGCTGATCGGCGATTCGCTCTGCGGCATCCGGCTTGGCCAAGTGCAAGGCCGCTGCGGCCATCGTCGCGAGCGCTTGGCGGTTGGCCAGCAACTCGCCGACCGTCGTGCGCAGCCGCTCGCCGCTGAGATCCTCGTCGCGCACCATCTGCGCCGCCCCGCCGTCGACCAGCCACTCGGCGTTTTTTGCCTGGTGATCGGCCGTCGCGTACGGGTATGGCACGAGGATCGACGGCAGCCCGGCGGCGGCCAGCTCGAAGATCGATCCGCCGGCGCGGCAGACGCAGATGTCGGCCGCGGCCAAGGCGACATCGAAGTGCTCGGTGAAATCGAACAACCGGTAGCGCGCATGTGCAGCCGCGTCGGCCAACGCTGGATGCGAATCGATCAGCTCGCGACAGGCGGTGAAGTCGCCGCGGCCGCTGAGATGAAGGACACAGAGACCCTCGGGGACACCGTCGGCATATGCGTCGATCGTCGCGCGGTTGAGCGTTCTCGCGCCGAGCGAGCCGCCGAAGACCAAGAGGCAGTCGCCGTCCTCCGGCAGGCCGAAGCTTCGGCGCGCCGCCGCCGACTGGAGGTCGGGCTGTCGCGGAGCTATCGGCCGCCCGGTGACGACGTACTTGTCGTCGTCGTGGCCGTCAAGCTCGAACGCCAGGCATACGCGGCGAGCGAACGGTGCCAGCAGGCGATTAGCGACGCCTAGGTGTGCATCGGCTTCGGTAACGACCAGCGGCAGGCGCAGCGTCACGGCGGCCATGCCGACCGGCCCCGCGACGTAACCGCCGCCGGCCATCACGGCCTCGATGCGCTCTTGTTTAAGCAGACGCCGCGCAGCAAGCACGCCGCGCCACGCCAACCACACTGCCCGCGCGGCCTTCAGCGGGTCGCGCCGATCGAGCCCGGCGAGCTTCAGTTGGTGAAAGGTGAATCCTGCGGCGGGAACCAGTTCGGCTTCGGCGCGTTCGCCGCCGAAGAAGACCACCTCGTCGCCGCGGGTGCGCAGTGCCTCAGCGACTGCCAGGGCCGGGACGGCGTGTCCGGCCGTTCCCCCGGCCGCGATTGCGACTCTCATAGTGTCCCCGCGATCGTCGGTCGGATAGCGGCGGGGCACCGGCAGTCGCGGTGCGGCGCTCGCGCTGCCGAGCCTGAATTCGCCGATGCTCGTCGCTCGCGCCGCCTGGGATCACGCGCACTCGTGCGTTGTGTTTGCCTGATGCGACATTGACTAGCAGCCCCATGCCGCCGAGCATCACGATCAGGTTCATGCCTCCGTAAGAGATGAAAGGCAGCGGTACGCCGGTCAGCGGTGCCATGCCCAGCACGGCAAAGAGATTCAGTATCGCCTGACAGGCGATCATCGAGGTGATCCCAATCCCGAGCAGGCGGGCGTAGGCGTCGCGACTGTTCTTGGCCGCCCGCAGCCCGGCCACGATCAAAGCGAGATACAGCATCACCAGTCCGGTGATTCCGAGCAGACCCAGCTCCTCGCCGATCACCGCGAGAATCATGTCGGTGTGCGCCTCGGGCAGGTAGAAAACCTTCTGCACCGATTCGCCGAGCCCGCGGCCGACCAACCCGCCCGAGCCGATCGCAATGCGCGCCTGCTCGCTCTGGAAACCGATTCCGGTCGGGTCGTGCCCCGGGTTGATGAACGTCGTGATGCGCGCCATGCGGTACGGCTCGGCGACGCTGAAGATGATCACGATCACTGCCAACACGGCGCCGACCTTCGCCAGATCGGACAGTCGCGCGCCGGCGGCGATCAGCAGGATGCCCATCGTCGCGCAGATAACCAGGTCGGTACCGAGGTCGGGCTGGAGGGCGATCAGCAGTACCGCCGCGCCGATCACAAAGAAAAGCGGGTTCGACATCGTCTTGAGCGACCGCACGCGGGTGGGATCCTGTGCGATCAGCATCGCCGCATAGAGCACGAGGACAAGTTTCATCACCTCGGACGGCTGGAATCGCGCCATGCCCGCCCCCAGCCAGCGCTTCGCTCCGTTGATCTCGACGCCGAAGCCGGGAACCAGCACCAGCACCAGCAAAACGAATGCGACGCCGAGTAGGACCGGCGTGATTTCGCGCAGCCTGTTCAGATTCATCCGCGACGTGTACCGCATCAACAACAGCCCGAAACCACCGAGCACCAGATAACGCTTGAGGTAGCCCAATGGATCGCCGTCGGTCGTCAAGGCGGAGCTCGCGGAACTGGCCGAGTAGACCATCACGGCACCAGCAGCGAACAGCGCGATCGTCACGGTCCAAAGCAGCGACTGCTCGGATGATGGCTTCGCTGCGACGGCGGATCCGGCGACCGAGGATTCCGACGTGCGTGTGGCTTCGGCGTCCGGCTTGCCGGAGCGCTTGTTGCCACGGGAACGTTGCCGACGCGAAAGCCTCATCCCGTCTGGATTCGACGGGACTCACCGCTGCCCTGCGACGCCGCCCGCCAGCTCATCGACAAGCTGTTTGAAGCGCCGGCCACGATCCTCGTAGTCCTCGAACTGATCGAAACTGGCGCATGCGGGCGCCAACAGCACGATGTCGCCGGGCCGTGCGGCCGCAACTGCCGCGCGTACAGCGGGTTCGAGCGATCCGCTGCGCTTCAGTAGGACATCCGAATCGACAAGGTCCTCGGCCAGCTGCGACGCCGATTCGCCGATCAGATACGCGGCGGCGGCAGAGTTCGCCAGCGGCTTGGCCAACTCGCCGAATCGCTCGCCCTTAAGACTCCCTCCCAGAATCACGTGCACGCCGCTGTCAAACGATGCCAACGCCGCGACCGTCGCGGCGACATTGGTGGCCTTGGAATCGTTGATGTAGGTGACACCGGCAAAGCTGCCGACATCTTCCATGCGGTGCTCGACGCCCTTAAAGCTGGCGAGAGCCTGCCTGATCGCATCCTCCGGTACACCCATCGTGCGAGCCGCTGCCGCGGCGGCCGCCGCATTCTCAAGGTTGTGCGCTCCCCTCATCGCCATCGGCACTGCCTCAAGATCGCCCGTGACGGCGACTATTTTGGTCGCCGCGCCAGGCAGTTCAAGCCCGAGGGATGCCCCCGCCACGGCGAAGTGGCCCGCCGTCTGACGCGCAAAGAGCGAAAGCTTGGCGTCGCGGTACGCGTCGAAGCTGCCGTGCCGGTCGATGTGGTCGGGCGAGAGATTGAGCATCACCGCACACTCTGGATCGAATAGCGGAGCATCCTCGAGTTGAAAACTGGACGCCTCACAGATCACGGTCGCCGCCGGATCGATCGTGCCGACGAGCTCGCAGACCGGCGTGCCGACATTTCCTGCGACCGCGACGGGGAGTCCAGCGGCGCGATAGATCGCGCCGAGCAGCTCGGTCGTCGTGGTCTTGCCGTTGGTACCGGTCACGGCGATGAACGGATGATCGAGCATCCGCCAGCCCAGCTCAAGCTCACCGATCACGGTTAAGCCCGCTGCCCGCGCGCCGACCAGCACCGCAGCGTCCTGCGGAACGCCCGGGCTCTTGATCACAGTCTTGACCTGCCCCAGCGCGTCGGATCCGTCCACGCCGACGCGCGCATCCACGCCGAAATCACCGAGCGTCTCGGTGCCCGCGGGTTGCCCGGCATCGACGCCGATCACCTGGTGTCCGCGGCTGGCCAGCAGCTTTGCGGCGGCCTGACCGGAACGTGCCAGACCGACTACGAGAAATGGTCCTTCGGGGATCTCCGGACGTGCGCTCACGCAGCGAAACCTAGCCGTTAGAGCGGGTTCAGGAAGAGCACAAAGCCGGTCGCCGCGAGCCCGGCCGCGACGATCCAGAAGCGCAGGATGATCTTTGTTTCGGACCAGCCACGCATCTCGAAGTCGTGGTGAATCGGGGCCATCAAGAAGACCCGCTTATGAAAGATGCGAAACGAGAAGACCTGAATCGCGACCGACAGCGCCTCGATCACGAAGATGCCCCCGATCAGGACCAGCAGCACTTCGGTGTCAGTCATCACCGCCAGCGCGGCAATCGCGCCGCCGAGGCCGAGCGATCCGGTATCGCCCATGAAGATCGCCGCCGGGAACGAGTTGAACCAGAGAAAGCCGATGCAGGCGCCGGCCAGACAGGCCGAGATCAGCGTCAGGTCGCTCTGGCCGGTGTTGCCGGTCATGAACGTGTATGTCATGAAAACGATCGCCGCGCACCCGGCGGCCAGGCCGTCGAGCCCATCGGTCAGATTGACGCCGTTGGTCGCACCCGCCAGTACCAAGAAGATCAGCACCGGATAGAAGTAGCCGAGGTCGATCGAGGCGTCGAAGATCCGAACCAGCACGACGTCGCTGATACCGGCGCGTTCCGTCGCTATGTACCAAAGCCCTGCGGCGATTGCGGCCTGCCAGAAGATCTTCCAGCGCCCAGACAGCCCAAGTGAGCGCTTGCGCACGATCTTGATCCAGTCGTCGGCGAAGCCGATCGCCGCGCATGCCAGCGCGGTCCCCATCACAGCAGCCGTCGGCGCACGCGTGATATCGGTGAGGATCAGCACCGGGATCGTGACCGCGATGAAGATGATGATCCCGCCCATCGTCGGCGTGCCGGCCTTGGCGTGATGCTCGATCGGTCCTTCGTCGCGGATGTGCTGACCAAACTCCTGACGCTTGAGGAAGCTGATGAACTGGGGACCGAGAAAGATCGCGATCAACAGCGAGGCCATGCCGCCGATCAGCACCTCGCCCATCAGGCGTCACCGACCGTTTCAGGTTGCTTGACACCCAGCGGACGACTGGCGTTGACGAGGATTTCGGCGACCTTCTCGAGACCGACCGAGCGTGAACCCTTAATCAACACCGTGTCGCCTGGGTTCGCAATCCGTCGAACGACGTACGCCGCGGCCTCGGGCGACACGACGTGTTCGATCGAGCCGCTGTAGTGATCGCCGTAGGCGCCGCCGAGTTCACCAACCGAGATCAACAGATCGACACCGGCGTTGCTCGCGTGGTCTGCAACTTCGTGGTGGTAGCGATCGGAATCGGGGCCGAGCTCGGCCATTCCGCCGAGCACGGCGATCGTGCGGCCGCGAGCACGGCGTAGATTTTCAAGCGCGGCGCGCATCGAGACCGGGTTGGCGTTGTAACAGTCGTTGATCAGCGTTACTCCGCCGAGCACTTCGAGTGTCTCGCCACGCAGTGCCGAGAACTGAACTTTCAGCTCTCCGGCCGCGTCGACGCCGATCGCTTCGGCGCAGGCGACCGCAGCAAGCAGGTTGCGGATCAGATAGGTCTCAGAAAACGAAGGTTGGATCTCGATCTCGCCGCCCGGCGTGCTAATTCGAACCGAGCCGTTCAGCGGCCAGTCGGCGTCGAGCGATGGGTCGTCGGTGAGGCGAACGTCCGCACCGCCGTCGCCGAAACGAATCGTGCGCAAATCGTCGCGTAGGAACGGATCAAGCAGCGCCTCGCCGGCCGGAACCACTGCGCAACCCCCCGGGCGCAGTCCAACCAGCAACTCGGCTTTCGCCGCAGCGACGCCCTCGACGCTGCCGAGCTGTTCGAGATGAACCGGCCCCACATTGACGATGCAGCCGACGTCGGGTTCGGCGATTCGGGCGAGTTCGGCGATCTGGCCGCGGCCGCGCATCGCCATCTCGAGAATCAATACCTCTGTGCCGGACCCAGCGCCGAGGATCGTTAGCGGCATGCCGATCTCGGTGTTGAGATTGGCCGGCGTGGCGACGACGCTGCGCGTCTTGCCGATAAGTGCGGCGAGAATATCCTTGGTCGAGGTCTTACCGGTCGATCCAGTCACTCCGATCACCTTCGCGCCGAGCTGGTCACGCCAGTGGTTCGCCAGCGCACCAAGCGCGGCGACCGGGTCATCGACGCCGAACGCGACCTGACCCGGCAGGCACGCGGCGGCGGCGGCTTCGAAGTACTGATTGGAGACGACGACGCCCCATGTCTCAGCGGCGAGGACGCTCTCGCCGAACGAGCTGCCGTCGGCCCGGGTACCGGGAAGCCCGAAGAACAGATCGCCCGGCCCGGCCTCGCGCGAATCGATCACGACACGCTGTGCACGCGTCATGCCGGCATCGCCGTGCAGCCGCGCCTTCATCGCCTCAGCGATCGCCTGTGGACTTAATACGAGCATTGCCTCAACGCACCGTAGTGGTGCCGAGACCGCGCAGGGCTTCACGAGCCACGGTCACGTCGTCAAATGGGATCTTGCGGCCGTCGGCGAACTCCTGCCCCTGCTCGTGACCTTTGCCCGCGATCACGACGATGTCGCCGGCGCCGGCCTCGGCGACGGCGCGCTCGATCGCGCTGCGTCGGTCGACCTCGGTCTCGATCCGGGCGCCGCTCTTGGCCGCCGCGCCGGCGGCGCCGGCGAGCACCTGATCGACGATCGTCGCTGGATCCTCGGAGCGAGGATTGTCGGAGGTTAGATAGACGACATCGGCGTGTTCGGCGCCCGCGGCCCCCATCAGCGGTCGTTTGCTGCGATCGCGATCACCGCCCGCGCCGAAGACCGCGATCAGCTTCTCGTGTGGCAGGCCGGCGGCGGCATCGAGTACGTTCTCGAGCGAATCTGGCGTATGTGCGTAGTCGACTACGACCGTGAACTCCTGCCCGGCGTCGACCAGTTCGAAGCGGCCCGGTGCGCCGGTCGCCGTCGCCAGCGCCTCGATCGCCTTGCGCGCGTCGACACCCAGGCTGACGGCAGCCGCCAGCGCAGCAAGCGCGTTGGCTACGTTGTACGCGGCCGGCAGCCGAATCGAGACGGGCAGTTCGCCGTCGGCGGTGACGCATGTGAAGCGCGTGCCCGCAGCGTCGTATTCGATGTCGGCGGCGCGGTAGTCCGCCGTCGCGCCAGAGGCGGAGTAAGTGATGCAGTCGAATTCGTCGGCCAGGCGCGCGCCGTACTCGTCGTCGAGATTGACGATCGAGGCACCCGGACGCGACTCGAACAACATGCGCTTGGCCGCGAAGTAGTCCTCCATCGTGTCGTGGAAGTCGAGGTGATCCTGCGTCAAGTTGGTGAAGATCGCCGCAGCGAACGCGACGCCGTCAACGCGGCCGAGCTCGAGTGCGTGTGACGAGACTTCGATCGCGCAAGCGCGCTCGCCGGCGTCGGCCATCTCGCGCAGCGCTCGCAGCAGTTCGATTGCCTCCGGGGTGGTGCGCGCAGCAGGTTCGGCGCGGCCAGCGACGATCCATTCGACGGTCCCGATTAAACCGGTTGGGCGGCCTGCACCGGCCAAGATCTGCCGCATCAAATACGCGACCGTCGTCTTGCCGTTGGTGCCGGTGATGCCGATCACGTCGATCTCACGGCTGGGGTCGTTGTAGAAACGGCGCGCGATCTGGGGCATCGCCGCACGCGTGTCATCGACAACGTATTCGGGCACGCCGAGACCGAGCGGACGTTCGCAAACCAGGGCTGCAGCGCCCTTGGCGACCGCGTCAGCGGCAAACTCATGCCCGTCTGCCGTGAACCCCTTGACGCAGAAAAACAGACTGCCGGGCCCGGCGTCCGTGCTGGAGTAGGTGAGATCCGCGATATCGGTCCCCGCCATGGCGGGGTCTCCGGTCAGTGAGCCGAGGTCCATCTCAATCCAGCATAACTACGCCGGATGCGGCCCAGCTGGACGGTCGCTCAACTGGGTGGGATCTTCATGTACGGCAGGGCGAAGTTGAGGATCTCT
Organism: Solirubrobacterales bacterium; assembly: GCA_049274915.1. Taxonomy (GTDB): domain Bacteria; phylum Actinomycetota; class Thermoleophilia; order Solirubrobacterales; family JACPNS01; genus JACPNS01. The sequence continues at coordinate 2,252 of JBASTN010000081.1, read as the reverse complement.
TGGAACGCCGGAGCCGCGACTTCGCCTCCGTAGTAGCCGCCACGCGGCTCGTCGACCATCACCGAAACGAGCAGTTTCGGGTTCTTGGCGGGCGCGAAGCCGATGAACGAGGCGACGTAATTGCTGGTCGAGTACTCGCCCGTGGCGGTGTCGATCTTTTGCGCCGTTCCGGTCTTGCCCGCCAGGTCGTAGCCGGGGATCGCCGCTTCGGACGCCGTTCCGCCGGCGCCGAGTACGCCTTCAAGCATCTTGCGCAGGCTCGCCGCGGTCTTGGCGGAAATGATTCGCTTGCCGCGCGGTTCCTCGACGGGATCACCGCCGACCTCGGAAACGACCTTCGGCGACCGCAAAATGCCGCCGTTGGCGATCGCGGAGTAGGCCGCCGCCATCTGGATCGGCGTGACGGCCAGGCCCTGCCCGATCGGCAGGTTGCCCATCGTCGATCCGGAGTAGTCCTGCGGACGCAAAACGAGGCCGCGCTCCTCTCCCAACAGGTCGACCCCGGTCGGCGAGCCGAAACCGAACTGGCGCACCCAGTGATCGAAGCGCTTTTCCTTCAGTGTTTGGCCGATTTTCACCGATCCGACGTTGCTCGACTGCGCGAGGATTTCAGAGACGCTGAGCGAGATCGCGCCACGGTCGTGCGACTCCTTGATCACGCGGTCGGCGACCAGCAGCGTCGGCGGCAGGCCAAAGATCGTCGACGGAGTGACCTTGCCATCCTGCAACGCGCCGCCGACCGTTACGGCCTTGAAGGTCGATCCTGGTTCGTAGGTGAATCCGACCGCGCGATTTTGTTGCGCCTCGGGCTCCGCCTTGGTCGGGTCGTTGGCGTCGAGCTTGGGCCAGTTAGCCATCGCCAGCACCTCGCCGTTCTGCGGATCCATCACGATCGCCGTCGACCCTTTTGGCTGAAACTTCGCGCCGACGCGTTCAAGCACGCTTTCGGCCTCCAGCTGAAGCTGACTGTCAAGCGTCAGCCGCAAATCCTTACCCGGTGCGACCGTGCGAGTGTTGATCGTCGAAATGGCGTCCCCGGACCCGTCTTTGACGACGCGACGAGCACCGTCGGAGCCGTGCAGATCGCGTTCCCAGGAGTACTCCAGGCCGCTTAGCCCCTTGCCCTCCGTCCCGACAAAGCCCAGTAGCTGCGCGGCCAGTGTTTTCGATGGGTAGAAGCGCTCGGTCGTCGGTATCACGTCGACGCCAGGGATCGCCAGCTTGCGAATCTTCTGTGCCTTGCTGCCGTCGAGACCGCGCGAGAGGTAGACGAAGCCGCTCTCACGGTCGGCGAGCTTCGCGGCGATGTCGTTGGGCTCTTCATCAAGCAGCGGGGCGAGCTTCGCGGCGACGGCCGCGGGGTTTTTGACGATGTACGGAGTCGCGGAGATGTCGGCTGCGTCCGTCGAGACTGCAAGCTGCTCGCCGTTGCGGTCGACGATTGCCCCGCGTGGTGCCGGAACGATCATGTCACCGACCTGCTGGCCGGCTGCCTGCTCCTTGAAACCCGCGTGGTCGATGACCATCAGCTTGCCAGCGCGCGCGATCGCCAATGCAAAGCAGAGCACGAAGATCGCCGAGACCAGACCGATGCGGCGATCGATCAGCGCCATCTATTCAGCTCCACCGGTAGTGCCGGCCGGAGCATCGCCGCCGGTCGTGCCTGGGGAGGCCGGAGCCGGCGTCACGACGGGCGCGTGCTCAACAGGCGGCGTGACGGCGGCCGGCGGTGTGGTCGCCCCGCCCTGCACGGGATCGGCGGTGCCGGTCCCGCTCGCAGGCGAGGTCGATTGCGGTGTGGAAGGCGTGTTGACCAGCGGAGTCGCCGTGGTGGGTGCCGTGTAGGTGCGAATTGCCTTGAGCGGATCACCACGCTTACCGCGTACAAACTTGAACTGCTCCGGCTGCGGCATCACCAGGCCGAGCTTGCGGGCGTAGCGTTCGATGCGCTCAGAGGAGCCAAGCTGCGCGACCTTCGCTCGCAGGATCGTGTTGTCGCGCGCGAGTTCGGTCGATCGAGCGGCGTAACGGCCGTAGCCATCACCGGCTTCAAGCTTTCCAACGTTGATGTAGATCAGCCCAGCGGCGAGGATGCTGGCGATCAGGATCAGCAAGCGCCCGCGTGCGGTCGGTCCTGCGACCGTAGAAGTCGGAATCTTGTCTAGTCCACCGGCGACGACTCGCAAAACTGGTCGCGCTGCGGCGGCTGCGGGGCGCGCGACGTCGGTGACGGCGCGACCGACGCTGAGCGC